>JANWLJ010000041.1 GCA_025450955.1 Polyangium sp. (in: bacteria)
CACGAACAGCGCGGCCACCGTCACCACCGCGGCGGCGATCACCCACGCGCGATGGCGCCGCGAAAAATGCCAGAGCTCGACCAACCAGTCGCCGATGATCCCGAGCTGCCTGGGCGGGCGCGAGCGGCGCGGCCACAAGGTCACCACCGCCGGGACCAGGGTGAGCGAGGTGAACCAGCAGAGCAGCACGCCCGAGCCGCAGGCGATCCCGAAGGCGCGCATCGGCGGCACGTCGGTGGCGACGAAGGAATAGAAGCCGACCGCGGTGGTGCCGGCGGCGATCGCGAGCGGCGCGCCGACGATCGAGAGCGCCTCGCGAATCGCTTCGGTGGCCGGTTTGTCGACGCGCAAAAGATAATAGCGGCCGAGCACGTGCACCGCGTAGGACGATCCGGAGGCGAACAGGATCACCGGCAGCGTCGAGGAGGCGACGGTGAACTTGTCGCCCCACAGCCCCATCCCGCCGAGCACCAGCAGCACCGAGAAGGCCACCGACGCGACCGTCAGCACCACCCCGACCGGATCGCGGAACGAGAGCACCACCACGAAGAGGAGCACCGCGAGCGCGATCGGCGAGAGCCGGCGCACGTCGGTCTGCGCCTCTTCGTAGATGCTCCGCCCGGCGAACGGCGCGCCGCCGTAATAGATCGTGAGCGGCCGCAGCGTCGATTCAGCGTCGTGGCGAAGGGCGGCGGTCACCTCGCGATCGCTCGAGCCCTCGGCGAGAAAGACCATGATCAGCGCCGCGCGGCCATCTTTCGAGACCACGTTGCCGACCACGTGGTCGCGCGACATCACCTTCTTGCGCAGCGCGGCCTCGGCCTCGGCATTTTTCGGCGGCGCGTCGACGAGCGCGGTGACCTCGGCGCCGGCCGGGCCTGCGACCACGTCGGTGATCGAAGTGAGCGACAGCACCCGATCGACGCCGTGGGTGTTGTGGATCGCGTCGGTCGCGGCCTAGAGCTTGCGAATGACGTCGCCGGAGAACACGTCGGCGGCGCGCGGCGAGCGGGGCGGGATCTCGACGCCGATCAGCGCCACCCGCAGACCGCCGAAGCGGTGGCTCACGTCCTTGAACAGCCGCACGTCGGGATCGCTGGTCGGCAAAAAGACGAGGAGGTTGTCCTCCTGCTTGAGCCGGGTCAGCCCGAAGAGCGCGATCGCGGTCACGATCGCATAGGCGAACACCACCGTCTTCGGGCGCCGGATCGGCAGATCGAAGAGTGCCTTGAAAAAGCCCGGCATCAGCGCAGAAAGCTCGCGGCCCTCGCGGTCTCGATGCAGCGGGTGACCTCGCCGTCGGTGAGGATCTCGCTCGACAGCAAGAGATCGAATTCCTGGCGCAAGGTGGTGCCGAGGAGGTAGGTGCCGTCGGTGTTGATGGTGGTCCGCACCCCCGCCTCGCGGAACTTGTGAAACACCTGCTCGAGCTCGGCGAGATCGCGCACCGCGTGGGTGCGCAGGTTCGACGACGGGCAGAGCTCGAGGACGATCCCGCGCTCGACCAGCTTGCGCATCGCCTCTTCGCTCTGCGCGGCGGCGACCCCGTGGCCGATCCGGCTCGGCTTGAGCTTGTCGATCACCGCGATCACGCCGCCCGATCCGGTGTGGGTGGTCTCGCCGGTGTGGATGGTGGTGCCGAGCCCCGCCGCGCGCGCGCGCGCGAACAGATCGTGGTAGCGGTCGACGTCGTCGCCGAGCTCGAGCGTGTGCTGCTCGGGGCCGGCCAGATCGATCCCGATCACGCCGCGGCTCTGATACTTCTCCGCCTTCTTGACGATGATCTCGTTGCGCTCGTAATCGAACTCGCGCGCCAGGCAGAAGATGAGCCCGGCGCGGATTCCGTAGGCGAGGCAGGCGCGCTCCATCCCGCGGATCGCGGCGGCGATGATGTAGTCGAGATCGCGCTCGCCCTCGAGGTTGCGCTTCATCGGGTTGAAGCGCAGCTCGATCTGCGACACCCGCGAGGAGCGGTACTCCTTGCCGATGATTTCATAGACAGACCGCTCGATCGCCGCCGGCGAGGACTGAATCTTCTCGGTCCAGCGGTGCATGATGTCGAGGTAGTCGCCCAGCGACGACACCTTCTTCGGGTCGGCGTAGACGAGCTCGCAAAACTCCCAGTACGATTTGACCGGCAGCTTGAAGCCGAGGTCGTGCGCGATCGCCCAAAGGACGTGCGGCGCGACCGCGCCTCCGACGTGAATGTGCAGATCGACGAGCTCGGTCTCGGGATTCATCATGTGCGGATCACAGACGACTCACTTGATAGTGGCTTGGCCGGAGCGGCGCCTGGGCGCCTCGCGATTGAGGCTGGCCTTGAGCTCCGAGCCGGGCTGAAACGCGAGCGTCACCGTCTCGGGGATGGCGATCGCTGCGCCGGTCTGAGGATGGCGGCCGGCCCGAGCGCCGCGCCGCTTCTTGGTGAAGGTGCCGAAGCCCGGATAGGTGAAACGCGGCGTGCGCGCGCGCGCCCGGGCGGCAGGCCGGCGCGAGATGCGCGCCTCGATGAAGTAGGTGGCAAGCTCGGCGAACACCGCGTCGACGAGCGCCTCGACCGCCTTCTTGCGGCCGGGCCCGGCGTGATCGCAGAAGGCCGGAGATCGCGCCACCCGCCTGATGAGCTCCTGCTTGGTCATGACTCTCCCCGCCTGGGGAGCAGTTTTGCCGCGCGCGATCCGAGTGTCAAGCGCTGTGCGGCGCTCGCGCGGAAAGTCCGAGCAGCGCGCGCGCCTCGGTCACGCTCGCCACCTTGCGCCCGCGCGCTTTGCACAGCTCGGCCGCGCGCGCCACCAGCGGCGCCGAGCCCTCGGCGAGCACGCCCTTGTCGAGATAGATGTTGTCCTCGAGCCCGACCCGCGCGTTGCCGCCCCAGGTGATCGCCAGCTCCGCCATCGGGAGCTGATGGCGCCCGATTCCGGCCACGCCCCAGGTGCAGGTCACCCCGAGCGCGGCGAATTCACCCAGCCGCTCGACGAGAAACGCGAGATTGCGCTCGCTCGCCGACAGCGCGCCCGGCACTCCGAGGACGAACTGCACGTGCAGCGGCCCCGCGAGCTGCCCGTCGGTGATGAGCTTGCGCGCGATGTCGAGGTGCCCGGCGTCGTAGACCTCGACCTCCGGGATCGCGCCGTGGGCGCGGATGCGTCCGGCCATCTCGATCGTATCTTTGGCGGTGTTTTGAAACACGTCGTCGCCGAAGTTGATGGTGCCGACGTTCAGCGTGGCCATCTCCGGCGCGTCGGCGCCTTTGAGCCCGAGCGGCCCGGCGCGCTCGGCCACGCTCATCCCGACCGCGCCGCCCGTCGAGGTCTGCACGATCACGTCGGTGCGCGCGCGGATGGCGCGGATCGCGGCGCGAAACCGCTCGGTCTCTTGCGACGCGCGCCCCTCGTCGTCGCGCGTGTGCAGGTGGATCACCGTCGCGCCCGCCTGCGCGCAGCGCGCCGCCTCCTCTCCGAGCTCCTCGGCGGTGAGCGGCAGGTGCGGGTTCTGCGCGCGGGTGGTCTCGGCGCCGACGATCGCGGCGGTGAGGATGCACGGCCCCGGCCGGCCAAACGGCTGCGGGCGACGCACGCTCGCCGGCACCACGCAGGTGCCGCGCGCCCGACACACGATCTCGGGCTCGACGAGCAGATCGGCCGCCGACTCGGGCGCGCCCGCGGGCGCCGGCGAAATGATCTTGCGGGCGACGAATTCCATCTTCAGCGAGGTGGTTCCCCAGCCTACGATCCGCCCTTCGGCCTCGATGAAATCGCCCGCCCGCACCGGCCGCAAAAACTCGACCGATTCATAGGCGCGAAAAAGCCCCTCGTCGCCATCTGCGCGAATGCAGAGCTCGGTGGCGACGTCGCCGAACAGCTGAAGGAGCTTGGCCCCGTCGACGAGCTGGCCGGCGTAGTGGGCCTCACCGCTCCCGATTCGGACTCGAATGACCGCTTTCATTGCCCCGCGTTTTATCACGCCCGCGCGCTTGTGAAATCAGGTGGTTTGAAGATATAATAGAGACAGGGAGTATCCTGGATGACAACCGTAGCCCGGCTCCAGACGCGCGGCGCCGCCTTGGTCTCCAAGCACGGACCGACCTGCCGCCGGGTGGCGCAGTCGCTCGGCGCCGCCGGTTTGCAGGTGCGCACCACGCCGTTTCCGTCGGCGCTGCCGATCCAGGATCTCTCGGATGTGGCGGCATTGCTCGTCGACCTCGACGTCTCGCCGAGCGATCCGCCGTCGGTGCTGCTCGCCGAGGCGCGCCAGGCCTACCCGAACGTGCCGCTGCTCGCGGTCGCCGGCATCGACGCGCGCTCGCGCCTGATCGACGCCTTGTGCGAACCGGGCGTCCATCACGTGCTGCCCAAGCGCGGCGCGCTCACCTTGCCGCGCGGCGGGATGCCGGTCATCGGCAGCCTCGAGGGGCCCGACGAGCACGACCTGTTCGCGGCGGTCCACCGGCTCCTTCAGGGTCCGGAGACCACCGGGGTCACGCCGTATCTGCTCGCCGGCGCGCCGGTGCACGAGGTGGCGATCCACACCACCGAGGACAAAGAGGCCGCGCTCAACCAGATCATCGCGTTCGCCGAGTCGATGGATCTCGGCGGCGAGAAGCTCCGGCGGGTCGAGCTCGCCACCGAAGAGCTGCTGATGAACGCGCTCTACGACGCGCCTCGCAACCCGGGCGGCGTGCCGCGCAACGCGCACCTCGATCGGCGCCTCAGCGTCGCGCTCGGCGCCGAGGAGACCATCTGGCTGCGCTACGGCTGCGACGGCCAGACGCTGGCGATCGCGGTCTCCGATCCGTTCGGCTCGCTCTCGAAGCGCGCGGTCACCGAGCGGCTCCGCAAGGTCGCCGACGGCGTGCCGCGGCCGCAGGCAGGCGTGGCGGGCGCCGGGCTCGGGCTGGTGATGACCTACTCGGTGGCGAACCAGTTGATCTTCAGTGTCTCGCCCGGTACCTTGACCGAGGTCACGGCGGTGCTCCACGTCGCGGGAACCAATCGCGCGGCGCAGGAGCGAGGCACGGCGGTGCACTTCTATTCGGTTTAGGGCGTGGCGGGATGGTCCAGTTCGAAAAAAAGAAGCTCAACGACGGTAGTCTTCACGTCACCATCACCGGGAAGATCGACGAGAAGTTCGACCCCGCTCCCGTGATCGAGGCGGCCACCGGGAGCAAGGTGGTGATCCACCTCGCCGGGATTCGGTCGATCTCGTCGCTCGGGGTGCGCGCCTTCGAGGCGCTGGTCGACGCGCTCTCGTCGCGCGACGTGGTCCTGATTCACGTCTCGCCCGCGATCGCCAACCAGATCACGATGATTCCGAACCTGATCGAAAAGGCGACCGTCGAATCGGCCAAGCTCCCCTTCATCTGCCCCGCCTGCGGCGCCGAAAAATCCCACTCGATTCCCTGGCGCGCCGGCGCCGCCGTCGACCACGCCCCCAAATGCACCTGCGGCGCGACCATGGACCTAGACGGCATGCCCGAACACTACCTCCCCGGACCG
>JANWLJ010000042.1 GCA_025450955.1 Polyangium sp. (in: bacteria)
CGGGATCGAGGCCGCGCTCGCCGCCCACGCGCGCCGCCGCCTCGAGCGGCTCCGCGTCGTCGATCTCGATCGCGCCCGGCTGCCGTCGCTGTTCGGCTGCATCCGCGAGCTGCCGGTCGGGCTCGCCGCCGAAGCCGACGCCTGCCGCGAAAAGATCGCCCCCGCGCTCGGCGCGCGCTTCTTCGGCAAGCTGCTCTACGAAGACGATCGCCTGGTCGGTCACCTGCTCTACGCGCCGCTCGCGGACGCGCACTACCCGATCGTCGCCGCCGGCGCGCGCTGGTTCATCTTCTGCCCCTGGCTCGCCCACGAGCTGCGCGGACGCGGCGCCGGCGCGCTCCTGTTCGACGCGCTGGTCGCCGACGCGCGCGCAGCCCACATCGACGGCCTGCTCACCATCGGCACCTCCGACGAGCGTTTCCTCTATCCCGCCGGCTTGGCGCGCCACGGCTTCTCCCCGGTCGATCAGCGCGGCGAGCTGTGCCTGCTCGAGCGCGCGCTCACCGACGTCGAGTCGGGCGCGCACTTGATCGCGCCGGCGACGCTCGAGCCAGGCGGTAAGCTGCCGGTGGTGGTGCGCCACAGCTACAACTGCCCGCTCCTTCTGCACAGCCGCAACAACGCCGCCGCCGCCGCCCGCGGCCTCGCCGATCAGGTGCTCCTCGACGAACGCGACGCCGGCGAGGGCGAAGGCGCAGGCGCCGCGGTCGCCGGCCGCCCGCTCATCCACGGCTTCGTCCCGCTCGCCGCGCTCACCACCGTCCTCCGCGACGAAGCCGACCGCTGGCAGAAGTAACGGTCTTAATCAGGCAACCGCGCAGAGGAAGAACTTGAGGTAGTGCCCCTCGAGATAGCCGGCCGGCACCGGGAAGTCGGGGGGCAGCCCGCGGCGCTCGACCACGCGCACGATCCGCCGCGCGCGAAACGCCGCCTCGCCGATCGCGCGATCGAGCTCCTCCGCCGACACCTTCATGGTGTTCGACACGCACGCGAGCAGCGCGCCCGAGGCGCTCACGGAAAGCGCCGCCTGCACCAGCTCGCGATAGTCCTTCTGAACCGAGAACACCCGGCCCTTGGCCTGCGAGAACGACGGCGGGTCGAGCACCAGCAGATCGAACTTGCGCCCGCGCTCGGCCATCTTGGCGAGCACCGGGAAGGCGTCGCCGGCGATGAGCTCGTGCCCTTTTTCCGGAAGACCGTTGAGCTGCAAATTGCGGCGCGCCCGCGCGTGCGCCTTGGCCGCCAGATCGACGCTCACCACCTCGGTGGCGCCGCCGCGCGCCGCCCACACCGAGAACGCGCCGGTGTAGGAAAATAGATTGAGCACCCGCCGGCCGGTCGCGCGCTCGGCCACCGCGCGCCGCCCCTCGCGCAGATCGGGAAACAGCCCGGTGCCGAGCGGCGCGGTCACGTCGACGAGAAACTTGAGCCCGTGCTCCTCGACCTCGATCTCGACCGGCGCCACCTCGCCGCGCGCGAGCGTCGCCGGCCCGCGCGGCCCTTCCCCGGCGAGCGGCTTATAGCGCCGCTGCTCGTAGATCGCGCGCGGCTGATAAGTCGCCTCGAGCGCGTCGTAGAGCCCGTCGCGCAGCGGCTCGATCGCCGGTGAAAACAGGTGCACCACCAGATGCTGTCCGTAGCGATCCACCGTCACGCCCGGAAGCAGATCGCCCTCGCCGTGAAACACCCGGTAGGCGGTCATTCCGCTCTCGGGCAAAAGGCTCTGGCGCAGCCGCCTGGCCGCGCTCACCCGCCGGAGCAGCGCCGCGCTGTCGATCGCTTCGCCCTCGTCGCGGGTCACCACCCGCACCGCCACCACCCCGTCGGGATCGTACATCCCGCGCGCGACGAAGCTGCCCGCGTCGTCGAGGATGTCGATGATCTCGCCCGCGGGCTCGCGCAGCGGACGGGCGCCGAGCGCCTCGCGAAACAAATAAGGATGGCCGGCGCGCAGGTGCGAGGCGATTTCGGCGCTGATCCGCACCGTGCCCTTGCGCACCCGCGGCGCGCTCGGCGTGCGCTGAAAACCGGCGCGGCCGCCACCTGACGAAACCCGACGGGGCCGCTGCGTCTCCTTCGGCATGGGGTGCGGAGGGTACCCACATCCGCGCCGCACCGCCACCTCAAACGCCGTTGACAAGGTAGGCGACGGTGTGCAAGTGTAGGTTGTCTTCGTTTGGGGGATTCGTGATGGCTTCGATCAAGTTGATTCCAGTGCGCTTCGGCGACTTTCTGGTCGAGCGCAAGATCATCGATGAAGGGCAGCTCCTCGACGCGCTCGCCGAGCACTGGATGAGCGGCTGCAAGCTCGGCGAATCGGTGGTCCGCAAGGGCTATCTCGCGCCGGCCGAGGTCGAGCGGCTCGCCAGCGAGTTCGAGAACCTCAACACCGTTTACGTCTGAGCGTCGCGCCGTCAGCGGCGGTCGAACCACTTCGACGCAGTGTGTTGGCGCTCACTTTTTCTGCTTCCTACAGCCCCCTACCTCACGGTAGTATCCGCTCCGGCCGGTTGGTTCCGGCGGAGGAAGTAATATGTTGAAGAGCACCACCACCTCGGAGACGCCGCTTCCGCATCCCATCCCGGCCAGCGATGAGCTCGGCCCTCTGGTGGGACGCACCTTCGGCGGCTACGAGATCACCAGCTACATCGGTGAAGGCCCGACGGGCGCCGTTTACCGCGCCGAGGATCTGGTGGGCGGCCGCATGGCGGTCAAGGTCATGCACCGCGAGCTCTCACGCAAGCCGGCGGCCGATCAGCTCTGGGCCGATTTGCAGAAGCTGGGCGGGCTCGGCAGCTCGCATCAAGTGAAGGTCTACGACGCCGGCTTCGACGAGGACGGCCAGTTCTACTACGCGATGGACGAGCTGGTGGGCTGCGATCTCGAGGCCGGACTCGAGGACACCGGTGCGCTCGCTCCCAAAAAGGCGCTCGCGATCGTGCGCCAGGTCTGCGCCGCGCTCGACGAGGCGCACGGCGCCGGCATCATCCACGGCGGCCTCAAGCCGCGGAACGTCTTTTTGGTCCCGCTGCCCGAGGGGCTGGCGGTCAAGGTGCTCGACTTCGGCGCCGCCCGCCTCGCCGGCGGGATGGACAAGGGCGTGATCGTCGGCAACCCGTTCTACATGGCGCCCGAGCAGTTCGGCGGCAACGCCGACGAGCGCACCGACATCTATTCGCTCGGCGTGCTCATGTACGAGCTGTTCTCCGGCACGCTGCCGTTCGCCGGTCCGAGCCACGGGCAGGTGATGATGCGCCACCTCGCCGAGGTGCCGCAGCCGCCGCCCGGCGTCGACGACGAGCTCGGCCGGATCATCTTGCGCGCGCTGGTCAAGGCGCCGGCCGGCCGCTTCGCGACCGTCAAGCAGCTCCTCGCGGCGATCGACCGCTGGGCGGCGTCGTCGCCGTCGATGCTCGCCGACGCGGCCGCCTTCCAGGTGATCTCGCGCGCCGCCGAGGCGCGGGCGATGAAGCAGGCGGCGCTCTCGGCCCCCGACGCCACCACGCCGATGCCCAAGCTCGATCTCGCCGAGCTGGCGCGCGGCAGCCGTCACGAAGATCGCCCCGGCCGGGCCCCGATTCAACCGCCAATGCAACCAATGGTGCACATGGTCCCGAAGAACATGAATCCGAAGAAGCCCGAGAGCGCCAACGGGAACAACGGCAAGCACCACGATCCCAACTCGTCCGAGTCGGTGGAGGCCTCGCTCGAGGACTTCATCAGCCAGGCCAACGCGTCGTTCCCGACCGGCAACACCGACGGCTTCTCGCTGCACACCGGCGATGTCGAGCTGCTCGACGAGGCGGAGGACGAGCTCGAGGCCGAGCCCGACGAGCAGGTGTCGGCGCCGATCAAGGTGCGCGGCCATCGCTCCGAGCCGATTCCGGTCGCGCGTCGCGCCGAGCCGTCAGGGCGCAGCGAAGCGCCGCGCCAGTCGCGCTCGATGCCGGCGGTGCAGCCGGTGATGGTCGAGCCGGAGCCGCAGGGCTGGGATTCCGACGAGGCCGACGCCGAGCCGCTCGATCCGCCGCCGTCGGGACCGCGCCGACGCGTCGAGCGGACCGAGGTGGTGGCCGCCCCGTCGTCGCACGCGGTGCCGTGGACCTCGAACCCGCTGCTGGTGATCGGTGGTCTTCTGGCCGCGTTCATCATCGGCGCCGGGTTGGTGTTCCTGATGGTGCGGACGATGATGCCGACCCAGCCGGTGGTGGTGCAGGCGCCCGCGCCGCAGGTCGTGGTGCAGCCCGCCGCGGCGCAGCCGGTGGTGACGCCGCTTCCGCAAACTGCGCGGCCCGCTTCGCAGCAGCCGGTGGTGACTCCGCTGCCGCAGCCGGCGCAGGCTCAGCCGCAGCCGATCGCCGCCCAGCCCGCGCGCGCGGAGCATCATCACACCGCGCACAAGCACGCGGTCGAGAAGCATGCCTCGAAACCCGCGCAGGCGGAGCGTCCGGCCAAGCCGGCCCACGAGGCGAAGTCGAGCTCGAAGAAGTCGGATTGGGTCGATCCGTTCGCGCAGTGAGCAAGCTCGCTCATCCAAGCCGCTCGTTCAGCCCCAACCGGAAGGAAGTCACATGAAGACGGTCCTCACGATGGTGGCCCTGGCCGCCTTCACCTTCGTCATCCCCGCCGTCGCCCACGCGCAAGACTCGGACGACGCCGAGGTCACCAAGATGGCCAAGGAGCATTACATGCTCGGCCTCGACGCGTACAAGGCGGGCAAGTACGACGTCGCGATCAAGGAGCTGAAGAAGGCCTATCTGCTCAAGCGGCTGCCGGCGCTCTTGCTCAACATCGGCGCCACCTATCGCAAGATGGGAGACCTCGACCTCGCGCTGCACTTCTATCAGAAGTACATCGACGAGGCGCCGCCCGATGCCAAGGACCGCGACGACGTGCAGAAGACGATCGCCGAGATCCAGGCCGAGAAGCAGAACGGAGCGCAGGCGGCCCAGGGCACGAGCGAGACCGCCACGCCGCCGCCCGAGGAGCGTCCGGCGCATCATCAGGCGGCGAA
>JANWLJ010000043.1 GCA_025450955.1 Polyangium sp. (in: bacteria)
CCATTTGATCCGCGAGCTGCCGGACCGCGTCGTTCTTGGTCTTCTTCTGCGCCACCTCACCGCGCGCGACATCGATTTGATGCGCGGTGAGCGCGATGGTCGCGATCTGCGGATCGTTCAGCCCGCTCTCGGCGCCGACCGCCACGCTCGACGCCGCCAAGATCAATGCTGCTACCAGATTCACGGTCGTTTTCATCAGGCTCTCCTTTGATATCGACAAGGGCGCACGACCTCACGCAGTCCCTCGTCAGAGACGACCGCGATCGCCAGCCCTTTGCGAATGAGAGCGCCGCACCCCACGGAGAGTTACAAGAAACGCGAATTCAATTTCCGACTTCCTGCGGCGCGTCCGCCTCGACCGGGAGCAAGAGCGCGCGCATGTCGATCAGCACGTGGAGCAGCATCGGCAGGAGCAGGCTGCCGCTCGCGATGTAGAGGCCCGCGAGCAGCGCGCCGAAAATGCCGGTGGCGAGCATGCCGGTCCAGCCCTGATAAAGATGGGCCCAGCCGAAGGTGAATCCGAGAATCGCGATTTGAAATGGATTCGAGAGGTGGGGAAATGCGGCGAGGAGAATTGCCAGGCCGAAGCCGCGCCACACCAGCTCTTCGGTGATTCCGGCGGTGACCGCGAGCGCGGCGAAGGCGCGACGCTCGCGCGGCGTGCGCGGAAGCAGGCTGAGCACGTTCTCGCCGCCGGCGATCACCGGCTTCGGTTTCGGCTTGCCGGCGCGTTTCGCCCGACGCGCGAAGAACAGGCCGATCGCCACGCCGCCGGCGAGCGCGATCGCGAAGCCGGCGAGAAAACCGCCGTCGAGCCCGAGGGAAAAACGCGGACGGCGCACGCCGAGCTCGGACGGGCGGAAGCCGAGGACGAAGATCGAAAGGCCGAGCACGGCCAGCGCCACCGCCCAGCCGCGCAGGGTCCAGCGACGGAAAAAGGGCGCGCGCACATCCGGCTTGCCGGTCGCGATCGCGGCCAGGAGCTGGCGATGCGCCACCTTGCCGAGGAGCGGCTCACCGACGAGCAGAAAGACCAGGATGGCGAGCGCGACGAGCAGGCGAACGCCGTGCACCGCCGCCATCAATAGCCTTCATTCTTGGCGATGATCTCGTTCATGATCTCGCGCGTGCCGCCGCCGATCGGGTACAGGCGCGCGTCGCGAAACAGGCGCTCGACGATGGTGCCGCGCAGATAGCCGGCGCCGCCGTGAAGCTGCACCGCCTGATCGCAGACGAAGCTGCACATATCGGTGGCGGTGTTCTTCGCCATCGCCGCCAGAGACGGAGTGCGCTCGCCGCGCAGATAACGGGTGGCGACCTCGCCGGTGAGAGCGCGCGCGGCGGCCAGGCGCGAGGCCATCTCGGCCAGCTTGTGGCGGGTGACCTGAAATCCCGAAAGCGATTTGCCGAACGCCTGCCGCTCGCGCGCGTAGGCGACCGACTGGCGATAGGCGAGCTCGGCGACCGCGACGCACTGCCCGGCGATGTAGAGCCGCTCGGAGATGAAGTTCTGCACGATCGCGAAGAACCCCTGGCCCTCTTCGCCGAGGCGATTGGCGATGGGGACGCGGCACTCGTCGAACGAGAGCTCGGCGGTGTCCGAGGCCCACCAGCCCATCTTCTCGAGCCGCTTGGAGACGGCGAAGCCGGGCGTGCCGCGCTCGACGACGAGGAGCGAGAGCCCGCCGTGGCCCGGCCCGCCGGTGCGCACCGCGAGCGTGACCAGATCGGCGCGGCAGCCCGAGCTGATGAAGGTCTTGGCGCCGGTCACGACATAATGATCGCCGTCGCGCACCGCGCGGGTCGCGAGCGCGGCCACGTCGGAGCCGGCGCCCGGCTCGGTGATCGCGAGCGCCGCGATCTTCTCGCCGCGCAAGATCGGCGGGATACAGCGTCGCTTCTGCTCGGCGCTGCCGAGCGCCAAGATCGGCGGCAGCGCGATCCCGTGGGTGCCGAGCCCGACCTTGACCCCCACCGACGTGCCGGCGATGACGAGCTCCTCGAACGCCGCCAGCGCGTGGCCGAGATCGCCGCCCCCGCCGCCGAGCTCCTCCGGATAACCCACCCCGAGCAGCCCCACCTCCGCCGCCTTGCGATACAGCTCGCGCGGAAACTCCCCCGCCTCATCCCACGCGTGCGCGTGCGGCGCGATCTCCCGCTCCGCGAACCTTCGAATCTGCCCCCTCAGCGCCAGATGCTCGTCCCCTTCGAACAAATATCCCATCCCCCAAGCGTACCTTAATCGCGGGGTCTCTCACTTCGCACGCCTCGAGATTGACCTCGGTCGCCGGGCGTGCGAGCAAAGAGACAATGGCCAGGATGGGAATCGTCTCGTGGGTGGCGCTCTTGGGCGCGGTGTCGCTGGGCGGCTGCTCGGCCGGGCTCTCGGGCGCGGCGCGCGCCACGCTCTTGCACGCCGAGCAGATGGAGATCTTCACCGTCGATCCCGCGCCGCAAATCGACGGCAATCCGCATCCCGCGCCGGCGAGCCAGCTCTTTCACGAGCACCGGATCCTCGGACGCGCCGAGGTGACCGACGCCGGCGAGCGCGCCCGGCTCGGGCGAATCGTCGACGACAGCACGCACCGATTCGAGGAGGGCGCGGCGGTGCCCGACTGCTTCAGCCCGCGCCACGGCGTGCGGGTGCGGCGCGGCGCCACCCAGGTCGATCTCCTGATCTGCTATCAGTGCTCGAACGTCCACGTCTACGCGCCGGGCGGCGAGCGCGATCTCGCGACCCGCGACGTTCAGGGCAAGCTGGACCCGATCTTCGCCGCCCACGGCCTCAAGCCCGCCCCGCGGCTTTAGCAGCTAGCGCGTCAGTCCGCGGAGCCGATGGCGCTGGCGGCGGAGTCGACTTCGCCTTCGACGACGACGTCGGTGCGCTCGCGCTTGGTGTCCAGGAACTCGATGCCGCCGGTGACCACGAACGCGCCGAAGGCGGCGGCGGCGATCACCGGGATGGCGGCGATGCCGCTCATGCCGGAGACGACCAGGATGGTGGCGAGCGGGACCTTCATCACCGAGACGTTGACCGCGGCCATCCCGCACAGCATCGCCATCGACGGATCCACCGACGGGAATAAGAGCGAGATCGCTTTTCCCAGACAGGCGCCGATGAAGAAGCAGGGAATGATGATGCCGCCCTTCCAACCGGCGGCGAGCGTCACCGCGACGGTGAACATCTTGGCCGCGGCCAAAATGAGCAGCAGCTCGAGCGCCGGCTTGGCCTCGAGCAGCGCGTGAGTGAGCTGCTCCTCGCCCCAGAAGCGGGTGTCGGGGAGCTTCCACGCGATCAGGCCGAGGATGAGCCCGCCGACGGCGCCCTTGATCCACATCGGCAGATTGATTTTATCGGACAGCTTCTTCATCGCCTGAATCCCGCCGACGTAGGGCAAAGACGCCAGGCCGCAGGCGAGGCCGATCAAAACCGCGATCGCGAGCTCGCTCACGTGATGAAAGTTGTAGGCGGGGAAGTGCCAGGTGGGCCCGATGCTGTGGCCGGTGATGAGTGAGAAGATGCCGGTGCCGACGAGCACGCCGATGATCGCCGGGACGGTCGCTTCGTAGTACTCCATCCCGCGCTTGTGCGGAATCTCGAGCGCGAAGATCGCCGAGCCAACCGGCGCGCCGAACAGGGTGGCGAAGCCGACGCCCATGCCGGTCAGGGTGAGCGTGCGGACGTACTGCTCGGGCAGCTTGAACCAGCGGTGCAGCCAGGTGCCGACCGAGCCGGTGAGATAGACCATCGGCGCTTCGGGCCCCGCCGAGCCGCCGGCGGCGATCGAGAGCAGCGAGCAGGGGACGAGCGGCAGGTTGGCGCGCGTGTCCATCCGGCCGTTGTCCATGTGGATGTTGTCGACCACCGCGTCGGTCTCGCCGGGGTGGCCGAGAAAGTAACAGAGCCCGACCAGCACGCCGACGCCGGCCATCAATAGATAGACCGGCACGTGGCCCTCGACGATCTTCGAGATCGCGAGCAGGTGATTGAGCGCGTAGGCGTAGACGCTCGCCACCGCGCCCGCCAGCGCGCCGACCGTGCACACGAGCAGGAGCAGCTTGGCGTCGAGCCCGAGGATGATGTGCGGCGAAAACCGGGCGAGGAAGAACCGTTCTCGTTTTCCGTGACGCTCGACGGTTCCGGCGATGACTTCAGCTTCCGATTCGGTGTCGCTCATCGTTTGCGTGCAGTTCCGTAACAGGGTGCGAGTAGTCGAACGTTCTGGGAAAAAAAGGAGACATGCTCCTGTAGCGCATTTTTCCCGAGGGGGCAATGGTCGCGGACCTCAGCTGGCGAAGCGCTTGCACTGGCTCGGCTCGGGATGACGCGGGCGCTGATCGCGGTTTCGCTCCTCGGGCTCTTCCTGGCGCGGCCGGCCGCGGCGTCGGCGGCGCCCGGCGTCGAGCTTCAGCCGGTGCCGGGCTCGGAGGGGAAATGGGAGCAGGGCAGCGTGGTGGTGCCGGCGCCCGCCGAGTCGGTGCGCGAGTGGCTCACCGATTTTCGCGCCTGGCCGCTGCGCTTCCCCGACATCGAGAAGGTGGCGGTGCTCGGCCACACCGCCGACGGGCGGACCATCGTGCGCTTTCGCTCGAGCATCGTCGGCCGGCCGATCACCGTGCGGGTGAAGATCACCCCGAACGGGCTCGTCTACGACGGGCAGGGCAAGAACGTCACCACCCAGGGGCGGGTGTTCATCGTCCCGCTCGGCCCCGAGCGGACGCGGGTGATCATGCAATCGACCTCGTCGGTGTCGGGGTTTTTGAGCATCTTCGCCACCCAGCGGATCAAGCGCGAGCGCACCCGCGAGAAGCTGCGCTCCGACTTGACCGCGCTCCTCGATCTCGCCGCCGGTCCGTCGCGCGGCCGCTCGTCACGCTAACGGCATTGCTGATGCACCCTTTCGGCAGGTGGACGCTCGTCGCAACGTCGCCCTGTTCGCCTGCTTGTCATTCGCCTCGATCTGCGCCGGTTGTCACGAGCTGCCGCCGGCGCCGGAGCCGCTCGGAGTGATGCACAGCGCGCGGGTCGTCACCTCCTCGTTGCACGCGCGCTTCTCCGTGCTGCCGCCGCCGGCCGGCTGCGCGCCGGTCTTGGCGCCGGTGGTGTTTCTGCCCGCGCTCGGCTTTACCGGCGACTCGTTCGAGGCGGTCGCGCGGCGCGTGACCGCTTGCCGCGCCCGCATCCTCGTCGACTATCCCGGAATCGGCGAGGGGCCGACCGTCGACGGCGAGGTGCGCGCGTCAGAGGTGGTGCGCGCGGTCGATGACGTGATCGCGAGCGAGAGCGCGCGGCCGGTGGTGCTGGTCGGCCACTCGATCGGCGGCGCGATCGCGCTTCGGCTGGCGGTGCGCGATCCCGAGCGCGTCGCCGCGCTGGTGCTGATCGACGCGGCGGTCGCGCCCTTTCCGCTCTCCTGGTGGGAGCGGCTGGCGCTGCACCCGGCGACCTGGACGCCGCTCTTACGTCTGTTCGGGCCCGCCTACGTGGTGCGCCACGCGCTGCCGCGGCTCCTCGGCGAGCAGACCAAAGCCGACGAGCACGACGTCGAGGTGCTCGCCGAGCAGCTCGCGCACAAGGCGCGCCGCCAGACCCTGCTCGACTCCTCTCGCGTGTTCCTCTCGCCGGCGGAGCTCGAGGCGAGCCGGCGCGATCTCGGTCGGGTGCACGTGCCGGTGACGGTGATCTGGGGACGGCGCGACGACGTGGTGCCGAGCAAGGTGGTCACCACCATCCTCCAGGCGCTGCCGCCGGGCGTGCCGCGCGATGTGCGCTGGCTTCCGGGCGGTCATCTGCTCCCCCTCGAGCGCCCCGAAGCGCTCGCCCGCGCCATCGACGAGATCTCCGGGACGCTCGCGGCCGAGCGCTGAAGCGCGCGCGGGTTCGAGGGAGCTTTCGGTTTTTCGAGGAGGGTTGCGCTAGGGCTGGATGACGGGAGGCTCGGACTCGACGCGGACCTCGTTGCGCGGCTCGCCCGCGGCCATCATCTCCTCGGTCGCCGCCTCCATCTGCTGACCGATCGCCTCCAGCGCGTCGCGCTCGAGGATCTGGGTCACCTCGGGAAACAGCTCGTCCTCCTCCTCCTGCACGTGATGGATGACCGCGCCCTTGAGCGCCGCGACTTTGCCGTCAAAGCCCGGCTCGTCGGTGGAGTGCATCGCGTCGAGGAGGAGCTTCTTCATCTCGAGGTGCTCTTCATACGACTCGTCGACCCGCTCCTCGGTCCGCTTCTCGCGCACCGCCGGATAGAAGAAGCGCTCTTCGATGCTGGCGTGGACCGCGAGGTTGTCCGCGATCTCGAAGAAGAGCTGCTCCTTCTCGTCGTCGTCGTCGGTGTCCTCGAACCCGCTGAAGAGATTTTCCACGAGCCGATGCTGCTGCTTGAGGAGCTTGATGGCGTCCATTTTTTCTCCTGGGTGTGCAGTCCACCTTCAACGATGCGCCGCCCGGGTGGGCCGGCAAGGTCGAGGGCGCCCGAGGAGCAATCGATCAATGCGGCATCTGCAGCTCGACCTTGATCCACGACGCCTGGCGGGTGTCGAACGCCTGGTAGGCGCTCACCGCGTCGGTGAGCGGCTCCTTTTGCGTCAAGATCTGCGCCGGGTCGATCGCGCGCGCCATCACCAGCTCGATCAGCTTCGGGATGTAGCGGCGATGGTTGCAGTTGCCCATCTTGATGGTGAGGTTCTTGTTCATCGCCGCGCCGATGGGAAAGGTGCGGTTGGCCATTCCGTAGACGCCGATGATCGAGAGCGTGCCGGCCTTGGCGAGCGACTCGACCGCCCACTGAAGGGCCATCGACGGCGCGTCGCCCGGATGCCAGTTGTCACCCTGTGGATTCTGCTCGGGCGCCTGCCGGGCGAGCTCCTCGTCGAGCTCGCGATCTTTTCCCTCGCGCGCTAGCTTGTCCGCCGCCGGCCCGGCGTGCGGCCGCTCGGCGTCCATTCCCACCGCGTCGATCGCGCGATCGGGACCGATGCCGCCGGTGAGCGACTTGAGCGTCTCGACCGGATCTTCTTCGCTGAAGTCGATCACCTCGGCCCCTTGCGCGCGCGCCATCTCCAGCCGCGACGGCACCTGGTCGACGGCGAACACCCGGCCCGCGCCCAACAGATGCGCCGACGCGATCGCGAACTGCCCGACCGGCCCGCAGCCGAACACCACCACGGTATTGCCCTGCGCGATCTCGGCGTTCTCGGCGGCCATGTAGCCGGTGGGAAAAATATCCGAGAGCAGGATCGCCTGATCGTCCGAGATCTCGTCGGGGAGCTTGATGAGGCCGATGTTGGCGTAGGGCACGCGCGCCCGCTCGGCCTGCAGCCCGGGAAAGCCGCCCGACGGCTCGGGCCCGCCGAAGAACGCGGTGTCGGGTCCGTTTGGATTGGCCTCGTCGCACTGCGAGTAGTAGCCGCTCCGGCAGTAGCTGCAGTTGCCGCAGGCGATCGTCGTGGCGATCACCACCCGATCGCCGGCGTGGAAGTTGCGCACCGCCGGGCCGAGCTCCTCGATGATGCCGACGCCCTCGTGACCGAGCACGGTGCCCTTCTTCATCCCCGGCAGGGTGCCGCGAATGAAGTGCAGGTCGGTGCCGCAGATCGCGCTCGCGGTCAGGCGCACGATCGCATCGGTCGGATCCTGGATCTTCGGATCGGCGACCTCTTCGACCGCGATGTCGCCGACGCCTCTCCAAACCACTGCCCGCATGCGCGCCTCCTGGCTGGGTGTTCGGGGCAAGTAGGCGCGGCGCGCGAGGCGTCAATCGGCGGCGTCCGGCGGGCTCACCGCTCGAAGGTGCCGATCAATTCGCCCCAGGCGATCACGTGATCGTCGAGCGCCTCAATCAGGCGATCGCGGTCGAGCGGCGCCGGCGCCTCGAACCCTTCGTCGACGGCGAACACCTGGAAGTGATAATGGTGCACGCCGTGGCCGATCGGCGGCTCGGGCCCGTAATAGCCCGGCTTGCCCATATCGTTTTTGCCCTGCACCGCGCCCGAGCCGAGCGGCGCGCCCGACGGCGGAAGCCCCTCGGGCAGCTCGGTCGAGCCGGCGGGAAGGCCGGTCACGATCCAGTGGACGAACGGCTTTTCTTTCGGCGCGTCCGGATCCTCGCAGAGCAGCACCAGCTCGCGCGCGTTTGCTGGCAGCCGGCCGATGCGCAGCGCCGGCGATCGCCCGTGCGCGCCCGCGTGCGCGGCGGGGATCGGACGGCCGGGTTGAAACGCCGGGCTCTCGACGGTGAGCGTGGGCGCTCCGAGCCCGAGCCGGCGAGCGGCGACGGGCGGCTTGTGCGAATGCGTTCCGGGCTGTTCCATGATTTCCTCCGGCCGCCGATCTAAACGCCGCGCGCGGCTCGGCAATCGGGACCCGAACCGCTATGCTGAGCGCGATGTCCGAACAGGCCGACGCGGTCGACGACGCGCTCGCGCTCGCCGCGCGCCTGCCGGGCGCGCTGGTGGCGGGGATCTTTCGCCGCTACGGAAAACCGCTCGCGGGCGAGCTGGAAGCGACGCGCGATCCGCGCTCGACCGAGCTCGCGCTCGACAGCGGCGCCCGCGCGACCTTGGGCCTCCTTCGGGTGCGAACGCCGGTCGACGTGATCGCCAACGACTGGTTCGTCCTCGAGCGCGCGGGCGAGGAGCCGCTCGCGCTCGCCGGTCCGCTTTTCGCCGCCGCGCTCGGCGCGCTCGCGCTCGCCGCCGCGAAAAAGTAGTCGCGCGGCTCAGGCGGCCTGCGCCTGCGCTTGCGCCTTGACCTCGACGCTGCGAATCGGCGTGTAGACCGGCGGTGATTCGAGCGAGAGCCGGCGGCGCACCTCGTCGACCGGCAGCGCGAGCAGCGACTCCCAGTCCTGCTCGGGCAGCCAGGCGGCGCGCCGGCCGCGGCGAAATCCGTCGAGGATGAGCGGGCGCACCTCGGGCCGGGCGCGCAGCTTGACCAGGCCAATGCCGATGATGAGCGCGATCGCCGGATTCCAGGTCTGCGCCAGGGTGAAGGCGAGCAGCGCGGTCTCGCCGAGCACGTCGCCGTGATAGCCGACCGCCGCGTGCCAGAGATCGTGGGTGTCGCGCATCCGCGCGTGCACGTAGTCGAGCGGCGCCGGCGGCGGGGACTCTTGGGTCATGCCCTTTTCGGCCGCGGCGCGGATCCCGTCGGCGGAGATGTTCTCGCGCTCGACGAACTCGAGATAGGCGCGCCCGAGGCTCCCCGCAGGCAGCCGCGCGAGCGCCGCGCGATCGGCGAGCCGGGCGACGATGTCGCTCTTTTGCGCGAGGAGCCGCCGCCCCTCTTCGCTCCTCTTCAAACGCCAGCCGAGCCGGATGAGGGTGTAGCCCGACAGCGACTCGATGAGGGTGAAGACCTGCGGCAGATCGTCGGGATCGGCGGCCAGCTTGCGCGCCGCGCGCCAGGCCCGGGCCGGCTCGAAGCGAAACTGCGAAAAAACCATGAGGCACCTCCTTCGGTTCCCTTTGAGGATGCGCACTATGAACAATGTTGTCAATAGTCGCCGACAAAGTTGTTTACGAGCCTCTGCCGGGCGATGATGCGGCGTGCCTCGCTCCGCGCGCTTTCCAAAACCCGTTCCGCGCCGTCGCCGCGACGCCGCCGCCGCCCGCGCTCTCATCCTCGACGCCGCCGAGCGGCAGCTGGTGCGCGCCGGGCCTTCGGGCCTGCGGCTGAAGGAGGTCGCTCGAGACGCGGGGGTCTCGCACCCGACGGTGCTGCACCACTTTGGAAATCGCGAGGCGCTGGTCAAGGCGGTGATCGCGCGCTCGCTCGCCGCGCTGCACGCGCGTCTGGTCGAGGCGATCGAGAGCTCCTCGGGCGAAGAGGACCAGCTCGCCAGCATCCTCGACGGCGCGTTTCACGCGCTCGCCTCGAGCGGGCAGGGCCGGGTGATGCTGTGGCTGGCGCTCGAAGGCCAGCGGATCGCCGCCTCCGACGTGGGGCTCGCCAGCGTGGTCACCGCCGCCCACGGCCTGCGCACCAAGCGACGCAAAAAGGGGCCGAAGCCTGCGCGCGAGGACACCGGCTTTGCGGTGGTGCTCGCCTCGCTCGCGCTCCTCGGCTTTTCGGTGATCGGTGAGACGCTGCTCGAAAACGCCGGCCTCGCCCACGACCCCGCCGCGCAAAAACGCTTCCGCGCCTGGCTCGCCCACCTGCTCGTGTGCCACCTCGACGCGCCGGGGTGAAATCCTTGCGCGCTCGACGCTGCCTCGGCGCTTGTAGATCCCTCGAAGAAATTGGTAAAAACGGAAGAGGGGCAACGTCGGCATGGGAAGCGCCAGCAGCAGGCCCGAAGGGGCCGCGACTGACCGCGGGTCGGGCTCGTCGAGCACCGACGGGGAGTCCGCGCGCCCGCGCGAGCTGTTCGGCAAATACGAGATCCTGCGGCGGCTCGCGATCGGCGGGATGGCCGAGATTCACCTGGCGCGCGCGCGCGGGCTCGAAGGGTTCGAGAAGCTGGTGGTGCTCAAGCGCATCCTGCCGCAGTACGCCGACAACGAAGAGTTCGTGGCGATGTTTCTCGACGAGGCGCGGCTGGCGGCGCACCTGCACCACTCGAACATCGTGCAGGTCTACGACATCGGGCTGGTCGATCTTCAGTACTTCCTGTCGATGGAGTTTCTCCACGGACAGGACCTCCGGCACCTCACCAAGACCACCACCAAGCTCGGCCAGCCGGTGCCGCTCGAGCACGCGCTCACCATCATGATCGGCGTGCTCGCCGGGCTCCATTACGCGCACACCCGGGTGGTCGACGGCCGGCCGCTCGATCTGGTCCACCGCGACGTCTCGCCGCAGAACGTGTTCGTCACCTACGACGGCGGGGTGAAGCTGCTCGACTTCGGCATCGCGCGCGCGTCGAGCCGGCTCGCCGAGACCCGCGCCGGCACCCTCAAGGGCAAGACCGCGTATATGTCGCCCGAGCAGTGCCGGGGGCTGCCGCTCGATCGCAGAAGCGACGTGTTCGCCGCCGCGATCATGTTGTGGGAGCTGACCACCGGCCGCCGCCTCTACACCGGCGACTCCGAGCTCGAGATCCTGCGCAAGATCCGCGAGGAGGATCCGCCGCGGCCGTCGTCGGCGAGCTTCGCCTATCCGCTCGCGCTCGAGCGGATCGTCACCCGCGGGCTCAAGCGCGATCGCGACGAGCGCTATGGGTCGGCCGAGGAGATGCAGCTCGATCTCGAGACCTTCGCGCGCGAGCAGGGGATGGCGCTCTCGTCGCTGGCGCTGGCGCGCTACCTGCGCGAGGTCTATCGCGAGCAGATCGAGGCCTGGCAAGACGCCGAGCGCGCGGGCGTGCCGCTCGGCGAGCATCTGGCGCAGACGGTGCGTTCGAGCAGCCTGGTGCGCACCGAGACCTCGGTGTCGGGGCCGCCCCCGCCGATCATCAAGAGCGATCCGGCGGTGGCGCCGCCTGTGCCGCGCGCGCGCCGGTGGAGCTGGCTCGCGGTCGCGGCCGGCCTCGTCGCGGGCTCGCTCATCACCTGGATGCTCGCGCGGCCGTCTGCTCGACGCGAAACGCCGCGAACGACGATGGCTTCGAGCCCGTCGCCCGCTCGCATCGCGGTCGCGCCGGCGCCGATGGAAGTGCCGGCCGCGCTCGCTCGACCGGCGGCGACGGCCGCAGTGGCACCGACGGCACGGGAAGCAGCGCCCGCACCGACGACCGCATCCACATCCACTGAGTCGCCGGCGAAAACGGATGCGCCGGTCGCGACGCCGGCGAAAACGAGTGCGCCGGTCGCGACGCCGGCGAACGAACGCGCCAGCAGCGAACGC
>JANWLJ010000044.1 GCA_025450955.1 Polyangium sp. (in: bacteria)
CACCTCGCGCGCGCCCGCCTGCCGGCGCACGGCGTCGTCGATCCGTCCCGAGATGCAGAAAAGCGCGCCCACCACCGCGGCGCCGAGCGCGGCCCGCTCAGCTATGCGTCTTCGGTCCACGCGGCTTGCCCTCCTTGTTCGGCCCGAGGCTTGGCGCCTGATCGGCGCGCATCGGCAGATAGAGCCGGGTCGCGCCGGGCTGAAGCTCGACCTCGCGGGTCACCATCTCCTTGGCCCGCTCGTTCCACGCGCGCAGGCGATAGCGGCCGGGCGGCAGATCGCGAAAGTGAAAGCGCCCGCCGCGATCGGTCACCATCGCGAACGGCTCGTCGTGCACCACCACGTAGGCGGTCATCGCCGCGTGCAGGTTGCAAAGCACCCGCACCACGCCCGAGTGGGTGAAGGTCACGTCCTTGGACTGGCCGTTTTTGTAGAGGCCGAGATCGAAGCGCTTCACGTCGGAGAGCGAGAAGACGTTGTGATAGACCGGATCGGAGTTGGGAAAATCGACCGTCGAGCCGACCGGCACCGCCAACACGTGCGGCACGAACTCCTTGCGCCGCTGCTCGACGGCGCCGCGGTGCGGGCGCGGGTTCCAGCGGCCGCTCGCCGGCCCGCGCATCACCACGCCCATTCCGCCCTCCGCGGCGAACGGCCCTTCGAGACGAATCGCGCCCGACAGCGACGCGCGCTCGTGCTCGTGCGCGTGGCTGGCCTGCGGATGCGGCGCGGGCGCGGGCGGAGCGGCAGCGACGGGCGGCGGCGCGGGCGGCGCTTCGGCGACCGGCGCGGGGCTCGGCTCGTCGGCGACCGCGGCGGCGGGCCCGTGATGCTAGAGCGGCTCGACGTCGACCAGCGCGTCGGCGCCCACTTCCTCGACGGCGTCTTGAAACAGCGCCGCCGCCCGCGCCGCATCGCCGCGTCGCCGGGCCAGCTCCGCCTTTTCCAGATCGTCGGCGCCGCGGCGCAGGCTGGCGATCCGGCTCGACGCCGCTCCGGGCGGAAGCGTCGCCTTTTCGCCCTCCTTGGCCTCGAGCGCGGCGATGCGGGTCTCGAGGTGGCGCATCGCCGTCGCCACCGCGCGCCTCTCGGCGGTCGCAGCCGGCTGGCAGCTCGGCAGAAGCAGCGCACACAGCGAGGCAAAGGCGATCGCGCGCATGGACACCTCCCTCACAACGAGCCGAGAAACGCGACCAGATCCGACTGATCGCCCGCCGACAGCCCGATGCCGAACCGCTGATCGTAGAAGGCGACCACGTCGGCGAGCGTCGCCGCCGAGCCGTTGTGGAAATAGGGCGGGCGCGCCGCCAGCGCGCGCAAGGTCGGCCCCTTGAATTTGCCGATGTCGACCCACTTGCCGGTGATGAGCGCGCGGCCGGGATCGGTGGTGGTCACGCTCTGCCCGGTGGCGAGATTGGTGAGCGTGTAGAGCGGCAGGTCGGGCGTGCGGCGCGCACCGTCGGCGACGCCGATATCGAGCGGAGCGGCGAGCGAGTGGCTGCCGGCGTTCGGCGAGTCGTGGCAGCTCGAGCAGGTGCCGACGAAGTCGGGCTGGCCGAGCGCGTCGTTCAGGCCGGCGACGCCGGTGATGTGGATCGCGCGGCCGTTGAACAGCGCCTGGCCGCGCGCCACCGCGTTGCGGGCGGCGTCGGTGCCGCCGCCGCTTCCGCCGGCCCAGCCGTCGTAGAGATGAAAGACCGCCGGATCGAACGCGGGCGTGCCCGGAGTGGGATCGCCGCCGAAGACGTCGTTGATGCCGAGGTGAAACGCCTGGGTCGCGAGCGGCTGCGGGCCACCGACGGCCTGCCGCGGGGTGGTGAGATCCTTGGCCGCGTTGTCGTAGGTCTGCGCGGTATAGGTGCCGAGCTCGAAGGCGACGATCTGCTGCACCTGCGTGTCGGTCGGCGCCGCCTGGCCCTGGGCGTGTCCCAAGGTGGCGCCGATCACCTGATCGCCGAGATCGAACGTGAGATCTTCGCCGGGGAAGGTCTCGCGCCCGTCCCACATCACGGTGCTGAGAAAGCGCAGATTGGTCGACGGCGGCGGGCGGCGAAACAGCGAGAGCTGCGCGGCCGAGGCGAAGCCGTAGGGATCGTCGACGGCGGTGAGCGCGAACTCGGCGTTCGCCGGAATGCCGATCCCGACTCGGATCAGTCCCTTTTGGAGCAGCATCGCGTAGGCGGTGCGGCGCGCGGCCTCGGTCGAGACGTCGGCCTCGGGCGAGACGGTTCCGTCGACGGGGCGGAAGATCGGATCGGTGCCGGCCGGCGTGGTGGCGTTGAAGCGCGCCTGCACTTCGGAAGGCGTGATGGTGAAGGCGGTGGCCGGCACGTGGCAGCTCGCGCAGGTGCGTCCGTTCGAGCCCAGGCTTTGAAAGAACGGATTGGTCAGATCGAGCGGGCCGGCCGGCGAATAGATGGTGAGCTGTCCGGTCGGGTCGGCGTAGGTGACCGACCCGGGCTTGACCGGCTTGACCGCCTCGCGCGCCGCCTCACCGACGGCAGCCGGCGACGCCAGCCCGCCGCAGCCCGCCAGCGATAAGCAGAGGAGCGCCGCCGCGCTCGAACGAAGCCAGCCGAATATCCTTCTGCGACTCATATTCACCCTCCGCGCAGGTATACCGTAGGTGATTCAGCCGCTCGCCTGACAGCGACGAGCATTCGCAATCTATCACCGGGAAAATCGATTACAAGATAATTCCAAGTATCGAGTTTTCTGCTACTTTGCGCGAAATGTCGGATGGCGCGCGAGGGTGCGAGCGCGATCACCAATTCGCGCGCATTCGATCGCGGAAAGGTGCAAGCCCGCTTGCAAACGCGAGCGCGCCCGATCCTCCGCGACCCTCGTCACCGTCGCAGCCACCGTCGCTGAGCGCGCGGCGCGACCAACCCCCGCGGCGCGTTGGGTGAGCCCTGCCGCAAGATCGAGCCGGCTGCGATAATCCGCTAGCGCGAAGCGGCGAGGCGGACCCGGGCGCATTCTAGCGATCGCGGAAACCCGTTATCGACGGAGCGCGAATCGGGGCGAAAGGTCCGCCGCGCACCGTTCGCGATCGAGCCGCTCGACGCTGTGCGGGTGGGCGATCGCCCATTCGGCTCAGGGCCGCGAGCGGGCACGTCGGATGCTCCGGTCTCTTTCATGATTCCTCCCAGCATCAGCAACTATCTCGCGCAGCGGCACGTCCCCTTTCGAGCGGCCCATCACCCACCGGCCGTGACCGCGCAGGAGATCGCCGCCCAGGCGCACATCTCCGGCAGGCGATTCGCCAAGACGGTGGTGCTCAAGCGCTCGGGCGAGCCGATTTTGGCGGTGCTCCCGGCGACCGAGCGGATCGATCTCGAGCGGCTCGGCAGCCTGCTCGGCGGTCGCGTCACCCTCGCCGCCGAGGACGAGCAGGATCGGCTGTTTCCCGGCTGCGAGCGCGGCGCGATGCCGCCCTTCGGCGCGCTCTATCGCCTGCCGGTGGTGGTCGACGCCGACCTCGCCAGCGAGGAGCGAATCGTCTTCAACGGCGGCACCCACGCCGACGTGATCGAGATGCGCTGGAGTGACTTCGTGGCGCTCGCCAGCCCGCGGGTGATCGAGTACGCGATTCGCACCCGGCACTGATCGCCTACCACGCTTGCGGTAGCAGCGAACCGGGCGGAGGCGGTATCGACCCCGACGGCGGCGCGCGCAGATGTCCGCCGAGAGCCAAGCATGCGCCGCCTCCCCGCCTTCGTCCTCCTCGTCCCGGTGGTGCTCGCCTTTGGCGCTTGTGCGCCGAGCGTCAGCCCGCCGCCGCACGCGGTCACCCTGCCAGCCCTCTTCGATCCCACCGGCACGCCGCCGGTCATTCCGCTGCCGAACGATCTCCTGTTCACCGGCGGAGACGGCGTGCACCTGAACGTGCCCGATCTGCCGGGCGACTCGCCGGCCCAGCGCGAGCTCAACGCCTATCTGCGCACCCTCGATGGTTTTCCGTCGAGCACGAGCGGGAGCGCGCGCTTCGGCGGAGCGTTGGCGGCAGGCAGCGTGCGGCCGCCGTCGATGGGCGATCCAGGATCGGTGGTGGTGATCGATCAGATGGCCGGCCAGGTCCTCGACACGAGCGCGGTGAAGACCTCGCTCTCTCAAGACGGCACCACGGTGAGCATCACGCCGGTCAAGCGCTGGAAGAGCGGCGATCGCTACGCGGTCCTCATCTTCGGCGACGCCGATCCGGCCGGGGTCAAAGGCGCGATGGGCGAGCTGGTGGTGGCCTCGCCGAGCTTTTTCTTTTTGCGCGCGCAAGGGCCGCTGGTGGTGCGCTGCGGCGACGTGAGCCGGGCCGAGTGTCTCTGCCCGCCGGCGGCGCTCGCCGATCCCAACGACACCACCTGTCACTCCGCGGTGCGCGGCCTCGACACGCCCACCGCCCGCGCGGCCGAGCTCCAGCGGGAAAAATTCGCGCCCGCTCTCGACGCCGCGCTCGCAGTCGCCGGCAACCGCAGCCGCAACGACGTGGTGCTGTTCTGGACCTTCACCATCAGCGACCAGCCGATGACGGTGTTCGATCCCGATCGCGGCGACGTGCCGTTTCCGAATGACGTGCTCATCAATCCGATGACCGGCCTGGTGTCGCTGCCGATCGTGGCCGGCGATCCGCAGGCGCCGCTCAAGATGCAGCTCAACACCCTCGACGGATTTTCCACCAGCGCGGCCGAGACCGACGCGATCGACTCCACCGGCACCACCCTCGATCCAGCGACGCTCCTGCCGAGCCAGACCGCGTTCCTGGTCAACCTCGCGCCGACCGGCGCGCAGCCCGAGTTCGCGGTGGCGCCGGCCGGAGATCAGATCGCGATCCAGCCGCTCACGGCGCTACAGCCCGATCAGGACAAGTACGCGGTGGTGCTCACCACCCACATCGCCGACACCGCCGGGCGCGCGCTCGTGCCGCCGCCGTCGGTGGTGCTGGCCACCGGCCCGAGCCCGCTGTTCGACGGGATGCACTCGACGGTGTCGGTGCTCTCCGACGCGCAGGCGGCGCAGCTCGAGGTCTTGCGCCAGGCGCTTCAGCCGCTCGTCGCCCAGCTCGGCGCGCTCGGGCTCGATCGCAGCCAGCTCGCCGCGCTGTGGACCTTCACCACCCAATCGATCGCGCGGCCGCTGCTCGCGCTCGATCAGTTTCCCACCGCCGCCGCGCTGCCGACCGCGGTCACGCTCACCCACGTCGCTACCACCGGCGATCTGGCGTCGGCGGCCGGCACGCTGCCCTATCCGGTCGGTAATCTGCAAGCGGTCGCGTTCGGAACGTTTCAGTCGGAGTCGGCGATCGATCCCACCGCGGGACAGATCGTCTTCAGCCGGCAGATGGTCGATCCGATGGTGCCGCAGCGCGATCTGTTCGCGGTCAAGGCGCCGGCCGGCGCGCCGGCGACCACGGTGCCGTTCTTCATCAGCATCCCCAAGCTCGCCCCGGCGGGCGGCGCGCCGGTGGTGATCCTGCAACACGGCTTTACCGAGTGGCGCGGTCAGATGATCGCGCTCGCCGACGGCTTCGCGCAGCTCGGCTGGGCCGCGATCGCAATCGACATCGACGGCCACGGCGCGCGCAGCCGCTGCACCGCCGACAATCAGTGTGTCGGCGGCGGCGCCGGGAGCTGCGACGTCGCGACCGGCGTGTGCTCGACCGGGCTCGCGCTGGTGCCGACCTCCGCCGATCCGCTCGCCTGCGCGATCGCGCCGCTCACCGGCAACCCGAACGACTGCCGCCCGGTCGCTTCCGGCGCGACCTTCATCAACCCGGGCAACCTGTTTCTCACCCGCGCCAATGGCGAGCAGTACGTCATCGACGCCGCGCAGCTCGTGCGGGTGCTCAAAGACGCGAGCCCGACCGGCCTCACCGCGCAGCTCGCCGGCGAGACGCCGAGCTTGGTGATCAATCCGAGCACGCTCGGATTTTTTGGCCACTCGCTCGGCGCGATCGGCGGCGCGGTGTTTCTCTCGGTCGCGCCCGAGCCCAAGGTCGCGGTGCTCAACGCCGTCGGTGGGCACGACTTCGAGATGCTGGCGAGCGGCGGCTTTGCGAGCATCGTCGATCAGTATCTGATGCAGATCGGAGTCATGCGCGGCACCCCGGAGTTCGCGCAGCTCGAACAGACCGCCGACTGGGTGCTCGATCCGATCGATCCCTGGAACGTCGGCAAGTTCATCGTGCGCGCGCCGCTCACCTCGTATCTCACCGGCACGCCGAACGCGCCGAAGATGATCATTCAAGAGGAGCCGGGGATGGACATGACCATCCCGCCGCCGTTCCAGGAGGCGTTCGCGCTCGAGCTGTTTGGACCGGCCGGCCTCGACGCCAATCATCACGTTCAGGGACGCCAGAACGACGGCACGGTGGTCTCGACCTACTTCCCGAACGCGGGCCACAGCACGGTGATCTATCTCCAGCCCGATCCTGCCGGCGGCGCCGCGATGCGCGCGCAGCTCACTACCTTCATCACCACCTCGGGCGCGACCCTGCCGGCGCCGTGATGGGAGAGGCGATGCGAAAGTTTCTGGTGGTCGCTTGGGTGCTCGCGCTCTTTGCCGGCAGCGCGTGGGCCGGCGGCATCGAGCTCGACGAGCAGTCGGCGCGCGCGGTCGGCACCGTCGGTGCGCAGACCGCGGTGGCCGATGATCCGTCGGCGATCTTCTACAACCCGGCCGGGCTGGCGTTTCAAAAAGGGCTCGGGCTGCAGGCCAATGGAAATTTGATCGACGCGATCACCAACGTACGCACCCCGGGGCTGACGCCGATCTCGCACATCTCGCTTCAGCCCTCGGCCTACGCGGCGCTGCGCCTCGGCTCGCACTTCGCCGTCGGCATCGGCGGGTTCAGCAACATGGCCGAGCACTTCAGCTACCCGCGCGATTGGCCCGGGCGCTTCCTCGGCACGCTCATCGACGTCACCACCATCACCATCAATCCGTCTTTGGCGTGGCGTCCGCTCAAGCACCTCGCGATCGGCGTCGGCTTCGACGTGGTGCCGGCGATGCTCGAGTTGCGCCAGGGAATAAACTTCGGCGGCGGCGAGGGCGACGTGCACGTCGGCGCCAACGCAGTCGGCTTCGGCGGCAACGTCGGGCTGCTGGTCGATCTGGTTCCGAATTGGCTGCGCTTCGGCTTCTCCTATCGCAGCCGCATCGACCTCGACTTCGACGGACACGGCGCGGTCACCGCGCCGCCCGAGCTGCAGGCGATGACCGGCGGCTTGCAGATCGCCTCGACCACGCTGCCGCTTCCGCACAACTTCGCCTTCGCGCTCGCCGCGTTTCCCGCGCGCCATCTCATCCTCAGCACCGACGTGCGGCTCACCTTGTGGCGCGACCTCTCGTCGCTGTCGCTCAAGCTGGTCGATCCCGCCGCGCCGCCCGGCACCGCGCCGACCGAGCAGCAGCTTTTGCTGTCGCTGCACAACTCGTGGACCATTCGGATCGCCGGCGAATATGGATTTTTGGACGGCATGCTGCATGTGCGGCTCGGCATCGGCTACGACGCCACTCCGCTGCCGGCCTCCACGCTCGGCCCGCTTCTGCCCGACGCGGATCGGGTGCTGGTCTCGGGCGGCATCGGCGTGCACTGGCGCTGGCTCGACATCGACGCCGCCTACCTCGCGGCGATTCTGCTCGACCGCACCGCGACCAACCCCGATTTGCAGGCGAGCTACCAGAGCATGGGCCACGTGATCTCGCTCGGCGCCACCATCCGCCTGGAAAAGATCGGCCAGATCCGCAACCCCGAATATCGCTAACGGCCGACCAGGGTCTCGAGTCGGTCGAGCGCTTTTTCGACGGTGGCCAGGGACGGGCCGAACGAAAAGCGCACGTGCTGGCGGAAGCGCGAGCCGCGCGAGGCGCGACGTTTGCCGGGGTTGACGTCGAAGAATTCGCCGGGGACGGTGATCACTTTGTGCTCGAGCGCGGCGCGGAAAAAGCCCATCCCGTCATTGAGCGGCGGCGGCAGCTCGGCGACCGAGCCCCAGGCGTAGAAGGTCCCGTCGGGGACGCGGTCGAAGCGCACGCCGAGCCGCTCGAGCCGCGAGAGCATGCGGTCGCGCTTGTCGCGAAACGTTGCCTGGATCGCGTGGGTCTCGGCGATCACGTGCGCCTCGGAGAGGAGTGGCACCGCCGCGCGCTGGAGCGGCTTCGAGCCGCCCCCGTCGAGAAACGAGCCGGCCGAGGCGAGCGTGTCGATCACCTGGCGCGGCCCGATCGCCCAGGTGACGCGCCAGCCGGGATAGCGCCAGTTCTTGGTGAGCCCGTCGAAGATCAAGACCGGATCGCGATCGACGTCCTCGACGTAGCGCGCGGCGCTCTCGATCGGCAGGACGCCGGGCCGGCCGCGATAGACGTAATGCGAGTAGAACTCGTCGAGGAGCAGCGCGCAGTCGAGCTCGCGCGCCGCCGCGACCCAGCGCGAGAGCTCTTCGCCCTCGACCAGCTTGCCGGTCGGGTTGCACGGATTCGAAAGCAGCAGCGCCGACAGCCCGCGCCCGGTGATCTCGCGCCGGAGATCGTCGGCGGAGAAGGCGTAGCCGCGCTCGCCCTCGAGCAGGATCGGGATCGCGGTGAACGCTTTGAAGATGTCGAGCAGCTCCTCGTACGCGGTGTAGTCGGGAAGAAAGTGGCCGAGGTTGATGTGCCCGAGGCTGGCGGCGGCGCGGGTGAGCGCGGCGCGACCGCCGCCCGAGACGCACACGTTCTCCGCCGAATATTGCGACTTGAGCCCGCGGCGATAGAGATGATTGTAGAGCTCGGCGATCGCGGCGCGCAGCTCCCACACGCCGGCGATCGGCGCGTACTCCTGATCGTCGACGGCGATGTCGATCGCGTGGACCCGCGGCGGCGCGCCGGGCAGCTCGCCGGTCTCCGGCTGGCCCTGGCCGAGGTTGCACCACTCCGGATCGGCGGGATCGAACCCGCGCTTGACCGCTTCGCTGGTCACGTAGATCACGCCGGTGCGCGGCACCGCGCGAAACCCGGCCACGTTCTCACTCATCAGAGCCTCGCTTTGCTCGCTGCCCCTCCTGCGTCGGGGGCCCAGAAGCGACGATAGCATCGACGAGCCGGCGCGGCACCGTGAGGCGCACCTCGACGTCGGCTTGAATGCGCAGGGTGCCGAGGAGCGCGCGATAGGGCCTTATGCCGAAGTCGGGTTGGTGCAGCCGCGCGCGCGCGATCAGGGTCTCGCCTTCGCCGGCGATCGCGACGGTGACTGGCCGCTCGCGGCCGTGCAGGGCGAGCCGCCCGCCTGCGCGGAAGCCGCTTGCGATCCGCGTGGCTGCCGGCGCGACGAAGCGAATCTCCGGAGCGCGGCGCGGCTCGAGCACGTCGTTGACGATGTTCTCTTCGATCGAAACGCGATCGCGCTCGGACAGCGCATTGGGCGCGAGCCGCCCGGAGACCACCGCGCCCACCACCTTCAAGGAAGCGGGATCGAAGCGCGCGTCGATCCCGCCGGCGGCATCGACCTCGACGGTAAAGCGGGTCACCCGCAAGATCAGATCGTGCGCGACCGCGGAGAGCAGCCCCTCTTTGAAGGTGTAGATCAAGCACTCGGCCTGCGCGGCGTCGAAGATCACACGCCGGTATTGCCAGAATCCCATCGGCGCTACAATCCCGGCGTGACGAAGCTCCTCGCGCTCGCGCTGGTGGTCGGATTCGCGGCGAGCGCGCGCGCCGCGCCCGACTGGCGCTACGAGGTGGCGGTCGGCCCGAAGGCGCGCGTCCTCGCCATCGAAGCGGTGATCGCGCCGGGCGCCTCCGACGAGCTCGGCATCGCGCCGGGCGCCGAGCCGTATGTGCGCGGCCTCGAGGTCGGCGACGGCGTGAGATGGATTCCGGCGCGCGCGACCGGCGATCGCTGGATGGCGCCGCGCTGCTCGGAGTCGGGCTGCCGCATCCGCTACCATTTTCTCCTCGGGGACGCGGCCGATCTGAAGGGGCCGCCGCTCGCCCGGCGGATCGGCGCGGTGATCGTGGCGCCGCCCTCGACCTGGATGCTCCGCCCGCTGCACGCCGGGCCCGCGGTGCAGGTTCGCTTCCACTTCGACGTGCCCGCGGGCGTGCGCGCGCTCTCCGGGGTCGATCGCGTCGAAGGTCTCGACGAGGTCTATCAGGCGCCGGTCACCGAGCTCGCCGCCGCGCCGCCCGCCGCCTTCGGATCGCTCGCGGTCACCTCGCTCGAGATCGCGGGCGGCCGGATCGACGTGGCG
>JANWLJ010000045.1 GCA_025450955.1 Polyangium sp. (in: bacteria)
CCGGAGACGCCGTACTTCTTGCCGACGATCTTGGCGCGCTCGGGCTCGCGATCGACGTCGACGTACTCAACGTGCAGCTTCGAGCTGACCCGCCGGGCGCGCTCGAGCAGCTCGTGGACATCGGGATAGAGCTCGCTCGCGTTGTCGCCGCTCGGCAGCATGAAGACGATCACATTGACCGGCTTGTCGAGCGCGCGCAGCACCTGCACCGTTTTTGGCGAGAGCGCGAAGGTGTGGCCGCGAGTCCAGTCGCTGCGCGCGTAGTGGCGCGCCGCCAGATGATTCGCTCCGACCGCGATCGCGACCGCGAGCAGGAGCTCGACCGCGATCCGCAAAGACGGGCGCGGCGGCTTCATCGTCCCCTCTTGAGCTCGAGCGCGCGGGTGGCGGCAAACAGCGCGACCGCGACGATCGAGAGGTGATAGATGATGTGGCGCGAGTCGACGATGCCGCGTCCGAAGTCGTCCATCTGACGAAACAGGTTGATGTAGTCGAGCGCGGGCGCCCACGGCCCCGAGCGCACCAGCGCGTCCCCGAGCGCGCCGACCAAAAGCAGCATCGACAAGCTGACGAACTACAGCACCGCCGCCAGGATCTGGTTGCGGGTCAGGGTCGAGAACAACAGCCCGAGCGCGAGCGAGCTCGCACCGACGAGCAGCGTCCCGAGATAGCCGGAGACGATCGGCCCCGGATCGGGCGCGGCGCCGGCCGGCGCGTAGGCGCGCAGCACGAATACGTAGAGCACGGTCGGCGCCCACAGCGCGGCCCAGAAGACCAGCGCGCCGAGATATTTTCCGACCACCACCTCCCATTCGTCGACGGGCGCGGTGAGGAGCGGCTCGAGCGTCCCCTGCCGCCGCTCCTCGGCGACGAGCCGCATGGTGATCACCGCGACCAGAAACATTACGAACAGCCAATAGAGGAAGGTGCCACCGAAGAAATATTGCAGCACCGCCCCGTGCGGCGTTTCGCGGCCATTCAAAAGCTCGATGAACAGCCAAAACGAATAACCCTCGACGACCAGGAATAAGGTCAGGACCAGATACGAAATCGGCGAGAGGAAATAGGCCCCGAGCTCGCGCCGCGCGATCGCCAGCGTTCTCACGTCGTCCTCGTCAAACGCGCGAACACCGCGTCGAGACCGAGCGTCGCCGGGCGCAATTCGCGCAAATGGCCAATCCGCTGCACGCCTTCAGCGATCGCCTCGCGCACGGCGCGCGCGCACGCCACCTGGGCCGCGGCGACGCCCTCCTCGCCCGCATCCGCCGCGAGCTTCACCTCGGTCACGCCGTCGATCGCGCGCAGCGCCGTCTCGAGCGCGCCCGGCTCGGCCCGCGCCACCACCCGGAGCTGAAGGTGCGCGCGCGCAAGCTCGGCGGGCTTGCCCTCGGCGATCACCCGGCCGTGGTCGAGGATCACCACTCTTCCGCAGACGCTCTCGACCTCGGGCAGGATGTGGGTCGAGAGCACGACCGTGCGCTCGGCCGCCAGCTCGGCGATGAGCGCGAGCACGTCGCGCCGCTGATTGGGATCGAGCCCGTCGGTCGGCTCGTCGAGGATCAGCACCTCGGGCTCGTGCACCAGCGCGTCGGCGAGCCCCACCCGCTGGCGAAATCCCTTCGAGAGCTGCCCGATGATTCGCCGCCGCTCGCTCAAGAGCCCGACCTGCGCGCACGCGGCCTCGACCCGCTTTTTACGCGCGCGCCCTGCCACGCCCTTGAGCGCGGCGCGATGGCCGAGATATTCGTCGACCCGCATCTCCGAATAGAGCGGCACGCTTTCGGGCAGATATCCGATATGCGCCCGCGCCGCTCGCGAATCGTCGGCGAGCGCTCGCCCGCACACCTCGACCGTGCCGCGCGACGGCGGCAGATATCCGGTGAGAATACGCATGGTGGTGGTCTTGCCCGCGCCGTTCGGCCCCAAAAAACCGAGCACCTCGCCCGGATGCGCCTCGAAGCTCACCCCATCGAGCGCGGTCACGCCCGCGTACCGCATCCCGAGATCGATGGCGCGGATCACCGGCCCGTTTTAGCACGCGCCGCCTTTGGGCGCCCGCGTCGCGCCACCAGCGTCGCCGGCAAAATACGGTTGCGCCGGTATTCGCCTCCGTTGTATTTCGCCGCCATCAAGGAGGTGGTCATGGCCAAAGCGATTCCCGAGGGAATGCACACGCTGACGACGCAGCTCTCGATTGACGGCTGCGACAAAGCGATCGAGTGGTTCAAAAAGGCGTTCGGCGCCGAGTTGCTTTCGCGCGCGCCCGACCCGAGCGGCCAGAAGGTGTGGCACGCCTCTTTGCGCATCGGCGACTCGGTCCTGTTCGTCAACGACGTCTTCCCGAACATGGGCGGCGGCGCCGAGACCGCCTCGCTCTGGCTCTACAGCGAAAACGTCGACGCGGCCTGGAAGCGCGCCATCGACGCCGGCGCGAAGCAGACGATGCCGCCCGCCGACATGTTCTGGGGCGACCGCATGGGCTCGCTCGTCGATCCGTTCGGCAATCGCTGGACCCTGGCCCAGCACATCAAGGACCTGACGCCCGAAGAGATGAAAAAAGCGCAAGACGCCTTCGTCGCCTCGATGAAGAAGTAGTCCGCGCTTCTCTCCCGTTCTCCTGCCGCTCGAACCTCCGTTCGATCCTGCTCACCGCCTACGGCGACGCCACATCGATCGCGAACACGCCGCCCGAGAGAGTGCCGGCGTAGAGGTGTTTTCCGTCGGCGCTGGTCGCGAGCGAGGTGACGTCGCGATCGTCGAGGCCGTCGGAGTAGAGCTGCCAGCTCGCGCCGCCGTCGGTGCTGCGCAAAACGCCGTGGCCGTTCTGGATGAGCCCGGCCAGCCGATAGAGGTCGGCCGCGGCGTAGAGGGTGTTCGGCGTCACCGGCGAGGCCACGATCGACTTCACGTACAGATCGATATCCGGCGCGGTCGCCGGCGTCAGGGTCGCGCCCCCGTCGGTGGAGAAGTAAAGGCGGGTGCCGCCCGCGACCAACCGGCCGCCCGGCAGGAGCGCCACCGAGGCGATCGGCGTGGTGGCGAGCGAGGTGAAGGTCGCGCCGCCGTCGGTGGAGGTGATGAGGCCGCTCGTGCCGCCGAGCCACAGCCTCATCGCGTCGTTCGGATCGCCGGCGATCGAGAGCACGGCGGCCGGCAGTGTCGAGGTGGTCCAGGTCTGGCCCGCGTCGATGCTTTTATAGAGCGTGGTCCCGACGGCCATGTAGAGGGTCTGCGGCGCCGCGGGATCGACGAGCAGCGCCTTCGGCACGCCCGAGAAGCCGCCGAAGAGCGGCGACTTGAGCGTGGTCCAGGTGAGGCCACCGTCGGTGCTGGCGTAGAGTTTGAACTTGCTCATCAGCCCGAGCCGCGCCTTGTAGATCGTCTGGCGATCGGGCGAGGTGGCCATCACATACACGCGCCCGACGATCGAGTCCTCGGCGTCCGCGGCGCCCCACTCGAGGTTCGGAGTCGCGCCGAGGCTGCTCTGTAGCGATCGATAGCTGTCCCAATTGGTGCCGGCGACCACCACCTCGGCTGAGGTGGCGTCCTTGCCCACCGCGAGCGCGTTCACGTCGATCCCCGACAAACCGATCCGCGCGTAGCTCTGCCCCGCGTCGGTGGTCGCGTAGATCCCGACCCCCGCGACGCTCGCGTAAACGGTGGCGCCGGAGATCGCGATCCCGCCGGTCACTGCGCCGCCGGACGGATTGGGCCACACCTGAAAGCTCGCGCCGCCGTCGGTCGAGACCGCGATCCCGTTCCCGGTGTCGGCGTAGAGCGTGCCGCCCACGTCGGTGAAGGTCCACTCGCTCGGCGATCCGGGCGTGTAGACTTTGGTGAACGTGGTCCCCTGATCCTTCGATTCGTAGATGTCTCCGCCGAGGAGGAGCGCGGCGTAGACGTGCTGCGCATCGCCCGCCACCCGAACCACCGCCTTCGACGTGCTCGTCGGCACCACCGTCGACGGATCGAACACCAGGGTGGGCGCGCCCGGGCTCGTGCCGGCGATATTTCGAATCGCGAACAGCCCGCTGAAGGTGGCGATATAGAGATCGTTTCCGATCAGGGCCGCCTGATCGAACCAGTTGTCGTTGCTCATCGGGATCGCGCCGAGCGCGACCGTGCTCCAGTGCGCCCCGTCGTCGCGGGTGATCTCGACCGCCGCGCTGGTGACCGCGAGCAGAAACGATCCATCGTCGGGCGCGAGCAGCGCATAGACGTGCGCGTCGGGCAGCCCGAGATCGCGCCACGACTGCCCGCCGTCGGTGCTCTCGAACGCCTTGCCGAGGTAGGTGAGATCGACGTACCCGCCCACCACGTCGCGTCCGTTCACCGAGACCACCAGCCGCGAGCCCGCGCCGCCGAGAGCGACCAGCGCGCTCGGATAGCCGCCCGCGACCGGCAGCGTGCGCGCCATCCGCCACGACCGTCCGCTGTCTCCGCTCGCAGAGATCTCGCTCACCCCAAGCGGCGCCGCGTACATCTTCGTCGCGTCCTTCGGATCGATGGTGATGAGCCCGCCGAGCGAGTTGGGCCCGACCGGGCGCCATCCGCCCGCCACCACGCCGCCCGCGATCTCGTACGAGGAGACGCCCCCCACCGCGCCGCCCGCCTGAGTGGTCGCGGTCGCCGCCACTTGCCAAATCCCGACGGTGCCGCCCGGAAGCGGCGCCTTCCACCACTGCCCGGTTCCGGTGTCGCCGAAGCTCGGCCCACCGCTGCCGACGAGCGTCGCGCTCAGCTGCGAGAGAGCTCCGTTCGGGCTGGTCACCCGCACGAGCGGCGCGCCCGCGAGCGCCACGCCCGAGTAGAGATACGCGGTCGAGCTCACCCGACTCGTCGTCGGCGAGGTGTAGACGTCGAGCCCGCTCGTCGGCAGCGGCCCGAGATCGTCCCCGAGATCGTCTGCGGTGGCGAGATCGGGAGGCGCGAGCAGATCGGGCACTGCCGCGTCCCCGATGCCCTCATCAGGCGTGCCGAGATCCATCGAGCTCGACGGCGAGTGTCCACAACCGACCAGCATCGAGAGTGCGACCAAAGCGATCGTGCGATAGGCGAACGAAATGCGATTCATCGAGATCCTCCGAACGGACGTGAGCGCGACCACTCTTAATGAAGCGCGCGCGATCCGTCCAGTCTTCCGACCGCCTCTCCGAGCGGCCACTCGCCTCGACCGTCCCCGCCGCCGTCCCTGCCCTCGCCCTCCCGAAAACAGCGAGACCCACTTGCACGAAAAATCGAGTCCGTGCTAGAGCATGTGTCGCAACTGGGGCGTTAACTCAGCGGTAGAGTGCCATCCTCACACGGTGGAAGTCACAGGTCCGAATCCTGTACGCCCCAC
>JANWLJ010000046.1 GCA_025450955.1 Polyangium sp. (in: bacteria)
GCTGTGGGAGAAGATGTTCCCGGCTTCGGCGGAGGTCGCCAACGACGTCGACTTCGCCGAGCTCGGCCGGCGATTCGAGATCTCGGGCGGCAACATCCGCAACGCGGCCATCCGCTCCGCCTTTCTCGCCGCTTCCGAGGGTCACGCGATCAATATGGAGACGCTGGTGAAGGCGACCTTCCGAGAAGCCCGCGAGATGGGGGTGCTCATCGCCGAGCCGAGCGCCGAGCTGCCGCCGGCCGACGAGAGCGCGACGGGATCCGACGCCGAGGACTCCCCGCCGGAGCCGCACCCGCGCGATCCGTCGTCGCCACCGCCGCGCCTGGTGCCGATCACCCGCCGGAGGTGATTTCGAAACGGTCTCGGCCGCTCTTTACTTGGCGCCGGTGGCGGCGTGCTCGCCGCCGTAGCGGCGCTCGAGATCTTGCAGAAGAGCGAGGTTGTGGAGGGCGTCAGCGTGATCGGGTTTGCGTTTGAGGGCTTCGGTGAAGGCGGTCTTGGCTTCGTCGAGGCGGCCCTGGCGCAGCAGGATCACGCCGGCGAGGTAGCGGATCTCGGCGTCTGAGGGATCGAGGTCGCCGGCCACCTTCAGCTCGCCGAGCGCGCGGTCGCGCTCCTTTTTGGCGTCGAGGACGAGCGCGTAGTCGTAGTGCGCCTTGGGGCGCTCGGGCGCGCGCACCACCGCGCGCGAGAGGTACCAGTTCGCGGTCGCCAGATCGCCGCGGCGATAGGCGATCGAGCCGAGGTTGGTCCACGCCTCGCCGAGGTAGCGCTTGAACTGCTGCGCGTCTTGGAAGATCGCCTCGGCGCGGGTGTCATCGCCCGCCTCTTCGTAGGCGGCGCCGAGGAGAAAATAGGGACGCGGATCTTCCGGCGCGAGCTTGCGCACCCGCTGATAGGCGACGATCGCCTTCTCCGGCAGCTTCTGCCGGCGGTAGCAGTCGCCGACGAGCTTGAGCGCCTGGATGTTCTTCGGCTGCTTTTTGAGCACGTCCTCGTAGGCGGAGATCGCGCGATCGTTTCGGCCCATGCGCAGGTAGGCCGAGCCGAGGTCGAGCTTGACGTCGAGATCGTCGGGCGCCAGATCCTGCACCCGCTCGAGCTCGGCCGCGAGATCGGCGGTCTCGCCGCGCGCGGCGTAGATGAGCGCGAGAGTGCGCCGCGCCTTCAAGTTGCGCGGCTCGATCGCGACCACCTTGATCAGATCCGCGAGCGCGGCGTCGAGATCGGCGCCCTCCCACTCGAGCTCGCCGAGCGTCTCGCGCATCTCGACGTCATAAGGGCGCGCCTCGAGCGCTTTTTGACACAGCTCGACGGCGCGGGCGCGGTTCCCGCTCTCTCGATAAATGCGCACCAGCGACGCTTGCGCCGACCAGTAGCCGGGCTTGAGATCGAGCGCGTAGGAGAACTGCGACGAGGCCTTGGCGCGCTCGCCGGCGTCGAGCCAGGTGAGGCCGAGGAGGCGGTGCGCCTCGGCGAACTTGGGATCGATGTTGAGCGCGCGCTTGAGCGTCTTTTGCGCCTTCTTCAGATCGCGCGGCGCGCCGAGCCCGTAAAACATGTCGAGCGCGCGGCCGTAGAGGGTGAACGCGTAGAGATCGCGCGTCGGCTTGCGCGCGAGCTGCGCCAGCGCGTCGGCGTCGAGCGGCCACTCCGCCTTTCGCAACAGCGCGAGCAAGTTGTCGTCGAGCTGCGCGATCAAATTCTTGCGCTCGCCCACCGAGCCCACCTCCGCCACCAGCCGCAAGGTCGGCTCGGTCACCTGATCGGAGGCCTCCACCACCACGTAGAGCCGCACCTTGAGATCGCTCTTCCAGTCGGGGCGGGCGAACTCGCCGGAGAAGACCCACTTGGCGCCGGCGTCGTGCGCGCGCCGCGCCACCTCTTCGGGGTCGAACGCTTTTTCGAAGCCGTCGAGGACCTTCGGACCGTAGACCGGGCGCAGCGCCGGCAGCGCCTCCAATTTTTCCGCGACCGTCACCGCCAGCGCGCTCGACATCCAATCGAGCTGCTTGACCGGCGACGCGTTTTGAAATGGCGCGACCAGATAGGCCGCCGGCAGATCTTCGTCCGCGCGCGCGGGTGACACCCAGATCGCGAGCGCGCCCGCCGCGAGGATGAATTTGACACCCCGTCGCCCGAGGAACATACCTTCGATTGTGTCCAGTCGCCCCGCAAAGGCAAGTAAACCGGCCTCTGGAAAAACCTCTGGAAGAAGTAAAAAAAAGCGGTTCTCTTTCATCCGTTTTTTCATCCTGCTGTTCTTCGCCGGAACCCTGTTTCTCGGCAGCCTCGGTTATTGGGGTTATCGGCAATTCGAAAAAGACCTGCCCGAGCGCTGGAGCGCGCTCACCGACTATCGGCCGGAGAGCGCGAGCCGGGTCTTCTCGTCGGAGGGCGAGCTGATCGGCGAGTTCTTCCTACAGCGCCGGATCGTCCTGCCCTACGATCAAATTCCCAAGCACGTCAGGCTGGCGTTCGTCGCCGCCGAGGACAATCGCTTCTTTCAGCATCACGGGATCGATCCGATCGGGATCTTTCGCGCCGCGTTCGCCAACTTGAAGGCGGGGCACGTGGTGCAGGGCGGCTCGACCATCACCCAGCAGGTCGCCAAGCTGATGCTGGTCGGCAACGAGCGTAACCTGTTCCGCAAGATCCGCGAGGCGATCCTCTCGCGGAAGATCGAGCACCGCCTCACCAAGGATCAAATCCTCGGCATATATTTGAATCACGTTTATCTCGGCCACGGCGCCTACGGAGTGCAGGCCGCGGCCGAGGTCTACTTCGCCAAGGACGCCAAAGATCTCACCGTCGCCGAGGCGGCGATGCTGGCCGGCCTGCCCAAAGCGCCGACGGAGGACTCGCCGTTTACCAGCTTCAAGCGGGCCAAAGAGCGGCAGCACTACGTCATCGGCCAGATGCTGGAGAATCGGTTCATCACCGCCGCCGAGGCGCGCGAAGCCGAATACGAGCCGATCGCGATCGTCTCCAAGGACACGCCGCTCAATCACATCGCAGCGCCCTACTTCGTCGAGTACGTGCGGCGGATGGTGCAGGCCAAATATGGCGGGCGCGATCTCTACGATCGCGGCCTGCGCATCTACACCACTTTGGTGATGAAGCAGCAGCGCGCCGCCGAGGCTGCGGTCAAGCACGGGCTCGAAGAGGTCGATCGCCGCTTCGGCTTTCACGGGCCGGTCGGGCACCTCGACGCCGAGGCGCGCGCGCAGTTTCTTCAGTCGATGCCGCGCCCGTTTTCCGGGCCGAAGTCGATCGACGCGCACACCGAGCCGGCCGCGGGCGCGCTGGTGATCGGCAAACCTTATCTCGCGCTCTACGAAAAGGCGGGGCGCCACGCGTTCGTCCATCTCGGCGCGCTCAAGGTCGCGCTCGACGACGTCGACAACGCCAAGATCGAGCGCTGGACCGAGAAGCGCAAGAACCGGCTGGTCGAGGGCGATCTCATCCCGGTCCGGATCGTGCGCGTCGAGAGCAAGCACGGCTCGGGGAGGCGCGCGTCGGTCGAGCTCGAGGAGGTCGCGCAGCTCGCGCAAAGGCCCGAGGTCGAAGGCGCGCTGGTGGCGGTCGATCCGCACTCCGGCCACCTGACCGCGATGGTCGGCGGCTACGACTACAACCTGTCGCAGTTCAACCGCGCCACCCAGGCTCGAAGGCAAGCCGGCTCGTCGATCAAGCCGTACATCTACACCGCCGCGCTCGAGCACGGCTACACCGAGGTCTCGATCGTCGAGGACGCGCCGGTGACCGTCAAGACCGCCGCCGGCTGGTGGTCGCCGCACAACTACAAGAACCAGTTCCTCGGGCCGGTCACGCTGAGGACCGCGCTCCAGCATTCGATCAACACCGTCTCGGTGCGCCTGGTCGTCGCGCTCGGCGTCGACAAGGTGATCGAGGAGATCCGCAAGTTCGGGATCACCGGACCTATCGTGCGCCATCCTTCGATCGCGCTCGGCACTCCCGAGGTCTCGCTCCTCGAGCACACCTACGGCTACGCCACCTTCCCGTCGGGCGGGCTGGCGGTGCCGATGGTGGTGATCGAAAAGATCGTCGACGCCGACGGCAACGTGGTCGACGCCGCCCACGAGACCCCGCCTTCGACCTGGAAGCGGCGCATCTCGGCCGCCACCGCCTACGTGATGGTCGACATGATGAAGAACGTCGTCGAGCACGGCACCGGGCAGAAGGCCAAGGAGCTCGGCCGTCCCGCAGGCGGCAAGACCGGCACCTCGAACGACTTCAAGGACAACTGGTTCATGGGCTACACCCGCGACCTCGTCTGCGGGGTGTGGGTCGGCCGCGACGACTTCAAGTCGATCGGCTACGACGCCACCGGCGGCACCACCGCCGCGCCGATCTGGACCGAGTTCATGAAGGCGGGCCACCCCGACACTCCGGTGCGCGACTTCCAGGCGCCGCCCGGGATCTACTTCGTCCGCGCCAACCAGAAAAATGGAATGCCCGCCCGCCCCGGGACCGCGGGCGCGATCCTCTTGCCGTTTCGCCGCGGCACCCTGCCGCCCCAGTTCGCCGGAAGCGAGCGCAAGGCCTCGCTCACCGACGACGTGTTCTGAAAAAGGCGCAAAAAAGAAGCCTTTCAAGAGACCGGTCTGCCTGAAAATCGAGCAAGCATCCCGCACGCTTGACAGCCTTTGCGGTTCCGCTATAGTCATCCGCCGAGAACGTATCAAACACGCCACCGACTCGGATCCAGCACACCACGTGGGTTGCGACGGGCGCCGTCGCGGAGGAGATATGCAGCAGCTCGCGGAGTTCTTCCAAGAGGGTGGGTTCTTCATGTACGTGAACCTGATCTGCTCGGTGGTGGCGATCGCCATCATCGTCGAGCGGACCATCTTCTTCCTCGGAAAGGGCTCGGTGAACGCGCGCGCGTTTCTCGAGCAGATCCGAAAACTGGTGGCCGCCAACAACATCGACCGGGCGGTCAAGCTCTGCTCGGCGACCGAGGCGCCGGTCGCGCGGGTGGCCAAGGCGGGCCTGACCCGGCTGCCCAAGGGCGAAGCGGCGGTGACCACCGCGATCGAGGAGACGCTCATCGACGTCACCCCCGATCTGAAAAAGCGCATCGGCGCGCTCTGGTCGCTGGCGAACATCGCGACCTTGATCGGGCTGCTCGGCACCATCACCGGCCTCATCGGCGCGTTCGCCGCGATCGCGAAAGCGGCGGCCGCGGATCGCTCGACCATCCTCTCGCAGAAGATCTCCGAGGCCATGAACAACACCTGGCTCGGGCTGGCGATCGCGGTGACCTGCATGGTCGGCCACGTGTTTCTGAACGCGGCCTCGAAGAAGCAGCAGCACGAGGTCGAAGCGTTCTCGATGAAGCTCGAGAACCTGCTGATGGAGACCCAGCACTCCGCGGGTCAGCGCTAGTCAATGACTCCGCAGCGCTTGCGCACCAAGATGCGCAAGATCCGGGAGATGGGCGAGGAGATGGCCGAGGAGGGCGGCGAGCTCAACCTCATCCCCTACCTCGACATCGTCACCAACGTCCTCATGTTCCTCCTGGCGACGGTGACCTTCGCCGCCGCGCTCGGCGACATCAACGTCACCTCCCCCACCACCTCGAACGCGGTCTCGGTCACCCAGACGCCGCCCGAGCAGCCGAAGAACGATCTCAACCTCACCGTCTCGATCTCCGACAAGGGCTTCACCATCGCCGCCTCGGGCGCGGTGCTCTACCAAAACTTCAGCTTCGACGCCGCGGGCAATCTGGTGCAGCCGCCGCCGAACGTGTTGCCGACGGTGCCGAAGAAGGCCTCGGGCGAGTTCGACTACGACTCCCTCGCTCAGAAGATGCTCGAGATCAAGCGCTCCAAGACGGCGGCGGGCGAGACCAAGGTGATCGTCAACGCCAACCCCGACATCATCTATGACACGGTGGTGCAGGTGCTCGACGCCTGCCGCGGCAAGGCGATCGTCCACACCGATCCGAACGATCCGAAGAAGACCCAGGAGACCTACCAGGGCTTCAGCGACGTGCTGCTCTCGGCGGGGGTGAACTGATGGCCGACCCGCGGGCGCAGAAAAAAAAGAACGAGATCCCCGACCGCGAAGCCAAGAGCAAGCTGCGCACCTACCGCGACGCGGTCGAAGACGAAGCGACGCAGATCCAGCAGGCGTATCTGAACATCACGTCGATGATGGACATGATGACCCTGCTCCTCATCTTCCTCCTCAAGCAGTTCTCGGTGCAGCAGTCGGCGGCGGCGATGGCCGAAGGGCTCCAGCTGCCGCAGTCGACGATGGACCAGGCGCGCACCCCCGGCGTCAACGTCACCGTCACCCAGAACGCGATCATCGTCGACGGCGACGCGGTGACCCAGGTGCGCGCCGGCGCGGTCGATCCCTCGGTCAAGCGCGACGGCGCCAACAGCTACTACATCACCCCGCTCGTCGACGTGCTCACCAAGCACGCCAACCGGCTGAAGAAGCTGGCAGCGCTCGGCGGGGCACCGTTTGACCACACGGCCACTGTGATGGTCGACAAGAAAACGCCCTATCGTCTTCTGACGGAGGTGCTTTATTCGGCTGGCCAAGCCGAGTTTTCCAACTATCGTTTGTCGGTCGTCAAACGGGGCGAGTAGCTCCCCAAAAAAGCTCAAAGCCCTTTACAATTCCCGGTTCCACACGGTATGACGCTGCGCGTTCAGGACGCGGAGGACAGGTACATAATGGGTTCGAAGCTACGGAAGCTCACGATCGCCGCGGGCGTGTTTTTCGCGCTCCTCATCCAGGCCGTTCCCGCCTTCGCCGAAGGCACCGATGAGGCCTCGCTCAAGCTGCCCGACTTCACCACGGTGCAGTTTCTCGGAATGAGCGGCAAGAGCCTGCTCATGTACGGGCTCATCATCTGCGGCCTCGGGATCACCTTCGGGTTGGTGATCTACAGCCAGCTCAAGAATCTCCCGGTGCACAAGTCGATGCGGGAGATCTCGGAGCTGATCTACGAGACCTGCAAGACGTACCTCGTCACCCAGGGCAAGTTCATCCTCTTGCTCGAGGTGTTCATCGGCGCGATCATCATCATCTACTTCGGCGCGCTCAAGCACGACAGCGCGGGCGTGGTGGCGCTGATCGTCGCGTTCAGCTTGCTCGGCATCGCCGGCTCGACGGGCGTCGCCTGGTTCGGCATCCGGGTCAACACCTTCGCCAACTCGCGCACCGCGTTTGCCAGCTTGAAGGGCAAGCCGTTTCCGACCTACGCGATCCCGCTCAAGGCTGGCATGAGCATCGGCATGCTGCTCGTCTCGATCGAGCTCACCATGATGCTCTGCATCCTCCTGTTCGTCCCCGGCAACTACGCCGGCCCGTGCTTCATCGGCTTCGCGATCGGCGAGTCGCTCGGCGCCGCGGCGCTGCGCATCGCCGGCGGCATCTTCACCAAGATCGCCGACATCGGCTCGGACCTGATGAAGATCGTCTTCAACATCAAAGAGGACGACGCGCGCAA
>JANWLJ010000047.1 GCA_025450955.1 Polyangium sp. (in: bacteria)
CCCCGCCGGGTGACCCGCCCCCCCCCGCACCTCGCCCGCCCGAGAACGACCGCCCCCAGCAGCCCACATCTCGAGCGTGAGGGTGCCGGCGCCGGCTACCACCTGCGGGTCGTTGGTGGAGTGGACCATCCGCAGCCCGCGCTCGTGTTCGAGGCGATGGGCGACCGCGACCGCCGCGTCGTAGTCGTCGCCCTCCTCGATCAATTCGGCGCCGAGGCCGCGCATCGCCTCGATTTTTTCGGGATTGTTGCCGCGCGGGACACAAATGGTGACCGGGGATGAGAGGAGCCGTCCGGCCCAGGCGAGCCCGGCACCGTGATTGCCTCGGGTGGCCGCCACCACCCCGCGCCGCCGCTCTTCGACGGGAAGCGCGGTCATCACCGAAAGATTGTTGCGCGCTTTGAACGAATTGGTCGGCTGGCAGTCCTCGTGCTTGACCAGCACACAGATGTTTTGCCCGACCGCCGCATCGAGCGGCGCGTAGTGGCGCAGCGGCGTCGGCGGCAGATAGGGGCGAAGCCGGTGCGCCGCGTCCAGGACCTCGGGCAAGGAGATCGGCCAGACGTCTCCGGACGCGGCGCCGGTCATCTCATTTCCCGGCGGTGACCGCTTCCCACGCCTCGGCGGGGAAGGCCGTCGGGTTCACCTTGCCGAACGCTTTTTCGATCTTGCCGTCGGCGCCGATCAGGTAGGCGATGCGCGCCGCGTGCTTGCTCTCGGCGTTTTCGGCGGCGCCGTAGGCGACGCCCATTTTTCGATCCACGTCGCAGATGAGCTGAAACGGAAAGCCGTACTTTTCGGCGAACGCCCGGTTGGCTTCGATCGAATCGAAGCTGGCGCCGAGGATCACCACGTTCTTCTTCTCGAGCTCTGGGGCCCTGGCACGGAGCCCCTGTCCTTCGATGGTTCAGCCAGGGGTATCGGCCACCGGGTAGAACCAGAGCAAGACGCGCTTGCCCGCGAGCTGCGCGAGCGTGAGCGTCTCGCCGAGGTGGGTCTTGACCTCGAACGCGGGCGCGACGTCCCCTTCTTTGAGCGACATGGATCCTCCTTGTTAGGCGATCACGCACCGCGATAGACGCAGCGAGCGTCGCAGGTTTCATACAGCGTGACTGCGGTGAGCGCCGGAACCTGGGCGCGAATGCGATCGAAGAGCCATTTGGCGAGGACTTCGGAGGTGGGATTCGAAAGCCCATCCACCTCATTCAAATAATAGTGATCGAGACGCGCGAGCAGCGGATTCACCGCCTCGTCGAGGACGCCGTAATCGATGAACCAGCCGGTGCGCCCGTCGACCGGGCCGACCACGTGGATCTCGAACTTGAAGCTGTGACCGTGCAGCCGCGCGCACTTGTGCCCCTCGGGAACCTCCGGCAGCCGGTGCGCGGCCTCGAAGCGATACTCCTTGATCAGCTCCACATTCATCCGCTGTTGATAACACGCGCGGGGAACGTCGACCAGATAGCCAGCGTCGCCCGGCGTGCCTACAACGATCAGATGAGACATGGCGTGTCGCTGGTGGTGCACGGGCACTTCTACCAGCCCCCGCGCGAAAATCCGTGGGTGGGCCTGGTCGAGCGGCAGGAGTCCGCGCGGCCGTTTCACGACTGGAACGAACGGATCGCGGCCGAGTGCTACACCCCGAACGCGTTCGCCCGCATCCTCGACGACCAGGGGCGGATCATCGGCATCGTCAACGCCTACGAGCTGATCTCGTTCAATGTCGGGCCGACCTTGTGCGCCTGGCTCGAGGCCGAGGCGCCCGACACCTACGGCCGCATCCTCGAGGCCGATCGCGCTTCGCTCGCCCGGCTCGGCCACGGCAACGCGATCGCCCAGGCCTACAACCACGCGATCCTGCCCTTGTGCAACGATCGCGATCGCGCGACCCAGGTGCGCTGGGGGATCGCCGACTTCGAGGCGCGCTTCGGCCGGCGGCCCGAGGCGATGTGGCTGCCCGAGACCGCGGTCAATCGCGCCACGCTCGAGACCCTGCTCGACGAGGGGATGCGCTACGTGATCCTCTCGCCGCATCAGGTGGAGGCGGCGAAGGACGACGGCGGGGAGTGGCTCGACGTCTCGCAGGGCACCATCGATCCCACCCAGCCCTACCGCGTCGAGGTGGGCGGGCGGCAGATCGCCTGCTTCTTCTACGACGGGCCGATCTCGCACGCGATCGGGTTTCAGCAGGCGCTCGCCTCGTCGCGTGAATTCATCGATCGGCTCTCGGCGGCGGTGCGCGAAGATCGCGATCGCGATCAGCTCATCCATGTCGCCACCGACGGGGAATCCTACGGCCATCACACCCGCTTCGGCGAGCGCACGCTCGCCTATGCGCTGTCGGTGTTGGCCCCGCAGCAGGGATTCACCGTCACCAACTACGCCGCCTATCTCGAGGCCCACCCGCCTACGGCCGAGGCGCGCCTCAAGCCCGGCCCCGACGAAGAGGGCACCGCCTGGAGCTGCGCCCACGGGGTCGGCCGCTGGACGCGTGACTGCGGCTGCTCGGCCGGCACGCCCGGCTTTTCCCAGAGCTGGCGCGCCCCGCTCCGCCGCGCGCTCGACCTGGTGCGCGACGCCGCGGCCGATTTGTTTCAGACCCGCGGCGGGCAGGTGCTGGTCGATCCCTGGGCGACCCGCGATCGCTATCTCGCGATTCGCGCGGGAGAGGAGAGCCTGTCGGGCGAGCTGCGCGCCGCCGACGATCCCGATGCCCGGCCGCTGGCGCTCGAGCTCCTCGAGATGGAGCGCTACACCGAGCTCATGTACACGAGCTGCGGCTGGTTCTTCGACGAGCTCTCCGGCCTCGAGGCGCAGCAGATCCTGCGCTACGCCAGCCGCGCGATCGAGCTCTACGAGCGGATCGCGTCCGAGCCGCTCGAGCCGGCATTTTTGGAGGTGCTGGCCGAGGCGCGCTCCAATTTGCCGGAGTACGCCGACGGCGCAGCGGTCTATCGCGCGCTGGTGGTCCCGTCGCGGGTGGGCGCTCCGCGGCTCGCCGCCGAGGAGGCGATCCTCTCTCTGTTCGTGCCGCGCGGACGCGAAGTGCGCTTCGGCGATTGGCTGGTGCGGCGCTCCGGCGAGCGGCGCTCGGGCGACGCGCGCTACGCGCTCATCACCGGTCGGCTCGCCTGTCAGTGGCGCCCCGCCGAGGAGCTGCACGAGCTCTCCTACGCGGTCCTGCACGTGGGCGCCGCCGACGTCTGCTGCGCGGTCTGTCCGTTTCCCGGGCCGCAGGCGCATCGCGAACGGGTCGAGGCGGTGTGGCGCGAGTGGCCGCACCAATCGATCGCGCGGCTGGTGCGCGCCATCGAGCAGAGCTTCGGCCCCGCCGAGTACACGGTGCGCGATCTCTTGTTCGAGGAGCGCGAGCGCGTGCTGCGCCAGGTCTACGGCGAGCTGCTTGCCGGCGTCGGCGCCGAGTACGCGCGGCTCTACGACAACCACCGCCACACCATGCACCTCCTGCGCGACGCCGGCCTGCCGATCCCCGAGCCGCTCCGGCTCGCCGCCGAGGCGGTGCTCGGCGCGCGCTTCGAGACCGAGATCACCCGCCAGCGACGCAGCCGCGATCTCGCCCGCTATCGCCGCGCGCTCGAGATGGCCGAGGATGCCCGCCGCCGCGGCCTCGAGCTCCAGCGTCCCGCCGCGCAGCGGATCTTTTCCGAGATGCTCTGCGATCTCATCGGCGCGATCGTGATCGCGCCTGAGGCGGAGCGGATTCGCGAGGCGCTCGACTTTCTCTCGCTCGCGCGCCGGCTCGGCATCGACGCGGTGAGCCCGCGCGCCCAGGATCGTCTGTTCGAGGCGGCCGCCGCCCACGCCGACGCCGCCCTGCGCCTGCAGCCGCTCGCGAGCGAGCTCGGCTTCGGTCAGCTGAGGCCGCGCGCGTCACCGGCGCCCGCGCTCGAAGCGCCCGCTCTTCTCGATCAGCGCGCCGCGCCCTCTTCTTGATCAGCGCGGAGCGCTCGGCGGCTCGGGCTCGTCTCCGAGCGCGGCGCGCGCCTCTTCGTGATCGGGCAGGATGAACAGCTCGATCAGATGCGCGCTCGGCTCGTCGAGATCGGTCAAGTGATCGTGATAGACCGCGAGCGAGTGGGTCTCGGCACGCCGGAGCGCCGCCGCATCGCTCCCGCTCACCCAGGCCTCGTCGGCGTCGCCGCTCGCCTGCCCGCCGAGCACGGTCACCCGCCCGTGCAGCAGCGCCGCGTGCTCGAAGTGACGCAGCGCGATCCGCTCGATCTGCCGCGCGTCGAGCCGGCCGAGCTTGCGACGAGACCAGGCGCGCCGCCGATAGGCGATCGCGAGCCCGCGCTCACACGCCTCGAGCTCGCGCAGCTCGGCGATCTTGATCTGTAACGCCTGCCGCGCCGCCTCGTCCCCGGCTTCCACCCGACCTCCGGCCATCGAAGTTGCGGGGCGCGTGCCAGCGCGCGATCACATCCCGCCGTCGGGGACCGGCCGGGTCCAGCTCTCGCCGTCGATGGTGCTGCGCTCGGGGCAGCTGTCGGCCACCCGGGTAAAGCGGAGCAGGTCCGCGCTGAGCGTCACCTGATAGGTGCCGACCTGGTTGGCGGGCGGCGCGGCGCACAGCCCGACGGTGTTATCGAGGAGCAGCGTGTCGCCGCGCAGAAGCCAGGTGCCGGCGGTGAGCGGATCGGAGTCGAGCGTGGCCGAGGTCGCGCCGAGCGCCTGCTTCCCGTCGTCGGTGAAGCGCCAGATGTAACCGGAGCCGGGCTCCTGCCACAGCCCGAGGAGGTTCGCCGGATCGGGCGACAGATCTCCTACCGCGAGATCTTTCACCGCGAGATCCGCCGGTGACCCGGTCGAGCTGCAGCCCACGGCCAGGACGGTGAGCAGAAGGAGCGATCTCATGTCGCGCACTATAGACTGGAACCCCAGCGCGCGAACCGATCGCCTCGTGCGACGCATCTTGGTTATACAAGGGATTCGATGAGCCAACCGATTCGGCCGCGCCGCAACCTCCGCCGCTTCCGGATCATCGTGCTCGCGGTGGTGGTGGCCGTCGAGGCGCCGGGCGTGGCGCTGCTCGCTCACCTGCTCGGCAACAGCGCGCTCGCGATCGTGCTCGCGGCGCTGGTCTCGACGCCGTACCTCCTCGGGCTGCGCGATCCGTTCGACGATCCGCCGAAGAGCGTCTGGCTGCGTTATTTCGGGCTGTGGCCGTTCTTCGCCTGGTGGACCGGCTGCCTGGTGTTTCTCTTTTTGGCGCCGATCGCGATCGCGATCGCGGCGATCGGCGGCTGGCCGATCTACACCGCGCTCTTTGTCGCGGGTGCGGCGGCGCTGGTGAGCGGCGTGCGCGCGACCTATCGCGAGCCGCGGGTGCGCAAGATCGAGGTCGCGATCGCGGGGCTGCCGCGCGCGTTCGATCGCTATCGCATCGCCCACCTCTCCGACGTGCACTGCGGCTCGTTCACTCCCGCCGGTCGGGTGGCGCGCTGGGTGGCGCGCATCAATCGCCTCGGCGCCGACCTGGTCGCGGTCACCGGCGATCTCATCACCTCGGGCGAAAGGTGGGTCGATCCGGTCGCCGAGGCGCTCGCCGGCCTGCGCGGCGCCGACGGGGTCTACGCCTGCATGGGCAACCACGACTACTTCGTCCATCGTCGCGCCCCGGGGATGCAGAGCGACGAGGAGCGCGCCGGGATTCCCGAGGTCGCCGCCGCGCTCGAGCGGCGCGGCATCCCGGTCCTGCTCAACCGCGGCATCACCGTCGACAAAGAGGGCGCGCTGCTCTACGTCGCCGGGGTCGACGACACCTGGACCGGCCGCGACGACGTCGAGGCGGCGCTCGCCGGCCGCCCGGAGGGAGCGGCGACCGTGCTGCTCGCGCACGATCCCAACCTGTTTCCCCAGGCGGTGGCCAAAGGGGTCGAGCTCACCCTCTCGGGCCACACCCACGGCGGTCAGCTCGCGGTGCCGCTCTGGTCGCGCCGCCTCACCCTCGCGCGCCTGGTCACCCGCTTCACCGCCGGGCTCTATCAGATGGGGCGCTCGGCCCTGTACGTCAATCGCGGCGCCGGCACCACCGGCCCGCCGATTCGGCTCGGGGCGCGCGCCGAGATCGTGCTGATCGTCCTCCGCGCCGCTTGACAGGACCACTGACCGGATTTAGATTCTGGTCAACACCGCGAACGACTCAATGGAACAGTCCAAAAAAGAGTGCATCCTCTCGGCCGCCACCCGGGCGTTCTCGCGGTTCGGTTTCAAGAAGACCTCCGTCGACGAGATCGCCAAGAGCGCCGGCGTCGCCAAGGGCACGGTCTACCTCGCCGCCGACACCAAGGAGGATCTCTTCTATCAAGCGGTCCACCGCGAGGTGCGGGCCTGGACCGCTGAGCTGTCCAAGCTCATCGATCCGCGCGTGCCCGCCGACGAGCTGCTCCGCAAGTGCGCCGCCGCCGGGCTGCACTACCTGCGCGACCGGCCGCTGGTGCGCGAGCTCCTCTTCGGCAGCCACGACGTGCTTTTGCCCGAGTGGAGCGAGCGGCTCGAAGAGCTGCGCGATCTCGGCCGCTCGAACGCGCTCGAGATCCTGAGGCTCGGGGTCAAGCAGGGCGTCTTCCGGCGCGACCTCGATCTCGATCAGGTCTCGCAGCTCCTCCAGGACGTCACCATCTCGACCTGTCTCTTTCACGATCGCGGGCCCGATCGAGCGGCGCGCCTGGCTCGCCGCGCCGACGCCGCCTTCGATCTGTTGTTGAACGGCCTGCGCTCGGTGCGAGCCAAGGCGAAGGAGCACAGCGCCGGCTGAGGCGTTTTTTTTTGGCCGACCAGTGACCAAAAACCGATTTTGGTCATCAGGTCATAACCAGGAGCGGATCATGACCAACGTGAGAGATGGGCTTCAGCTTCGCTACTTGCGACGGATGGTGAAGACGCCGGCCGGACGCGCCTTCCTCTTGAACCAGCTCGCCGACGCGGAGTCGAACGGCGAGAACCAGGTGTTCGAGGCGGTGCTCAGCAACGTCGACGATCCGGCGCTGCAAAAGATGATCGAGAAGCACCGCGCCGACGAGGTGCGCCACGCCCAGCTCTATCACGAGGCCGCCGTGCGCCAGGGCGTCCCGCTCGAACCGGTGCCGGCGCATCTCAAGCTCATCGACCGGCTCGATCGCGCGGTCGGCGGCTTTCTCACCCAGCCGATCACCGGCGCGCGCGGGGTGATGGAGGCCTACGTGATGCTCCAGGTGATCGAGGAGCGCGCGACCAGCCAGTTCACCCTGCTCGAGCGGGCGTTTCGCGAGGTCGATCCGCAGACCGCCGACGTGGTCGCCTCGATCTGCGCCGACGAGGAGCGCCATCTTCTTTACTGCCACGCGATCTCGAAGCGCTACGCCCCCGACGAGGCCACGCGACTCGAGACGCTGCATCGCTACCGCGAGCTCGAGGCGCGCTGCTTCGCCGAGAACTCCGAGGCGCTGATGCAGCACACCCAGGCGCGCGGCTACTTCTCGGGCGGGCCGCTGGTGAAGTGGTTCTGGCGCAACCTCCAGGCGCTCGGCCGCCGGCAGGGGCTGCCCTACACCGCCTACTTCGCCGCCGCGCAGGCCGCGTAA
>JANWLJ010000048.1 GCA_025450955.1 Polyangium sp. (in: bacteria)
CAGCGCGGCGTCGGCGACGTTGAAGGTCGGCCACTCGTGCGTGCCGACCCTCCAGACGATGAAGTCGGTGACCCTCCCGAATGCGGCGCGATCGATGATGTTGCCGAGTGCGCCGCCTAAGAGGAGGCCGAGCTCGCCGCCCAAGCGCAGCGCCTCCGGTTTGGCGCGGCGGAGATAGCTCGCCACCACCACCAGCGCGCCGATGCCGACGACGAAGAACAGATAGCGCGCGCCCGGCACGCCGCGCAGAAGACCGAAGGCGGCGCCGGTGTTCTCCGAATAACGCAGGTCGAAGAAGCCCGGGACGACCGTGACCACCTCGGGATACTTGGGCTTGAGATCGTGGCGCGCCCAGGCCTTGGTCGCCTGGTCGAGGCCGAGCGAGAGCAGGAGCGCGAGGATGAACATCTTGTACTTGCGGGACATCAGCCCTTCCTCTCGACGGCGGTTTGGCAGCGCGCGCAAAGGGGCGCCTGCGGAGTCCACTTCCAGCAGCGCTCGCACTTGTGACCGCTCGCGTCGGCGACGGTGATGCCGGGCTCGCCGAGCTTGACCGTCACCTGCGAGACGATCAGCAGATCGGCCAGCCAGCCGGCGGGGAGCCGGCCGATGCGCTCGGCCTCGTCGGCGCGAACGCTCAAGGTGACGTGGGCGTCGAGCGAGCTCTTCTTCTGCGCGCGGAACGCTTCGAGCTCCTTCTGCACCCGGGACCTCAAGTCCAAAAACGCGGCGAGCGCCTCGTTTGTTCCCGGATCGGAGGCCCAGCCCGACTCGGCGCGGGCGAGGTGCACGCTCGCGGGATCCTCGGCCCTCTTCGGCAGGTGGGTCCAGATCTCCTCGGCGGTGAAGCAGAGGATCGGCGCCATGGTGAGGGTGACCGCGCGCAGCGCGGCGTAGAGCACGGTCTGCGCGGCGCGCCGCTCGGGCCCGTCGGCGGCGTCGCAGTAGAGACGATCTTTGCGGACGTCGAGGTACAGAGACGAGAGATCGACCACGCAGAAGTCGGTGAGCGCGCGCAGGACCACGTGGAACTCGTAGGCGTGATAGGCGGCGCGCGCCTTTTCGAGCAGCTCGCCGATGCGGCCGTGGAGATAGAGATCGAGCGGATCGATCAATTTCTCGACGGGGATCGCCTGCGCGGGATCGAAGCCGTGCAGGTTGCCGAGGAGAAAGCGCGCGGTGTTGCGGATCTTGCGGTACGTCTCGCCGAGCTGGGTGAGGTGCGCGCGCGAATAGGCGATGTCGGTGCGGAAGTCGGCCTGCGCCGTCCACAGGCGCAAGAGCTCGGCGCCCTGCTGCTTGAGCACCTCCTCGGGCGGGATGTACTCGACCTTCTTTCCTTCGCGGCGCGCCTTTTCGATCTCCGACTTGGAGTAGGGGCGGCCGCGCTCGTCGAGCACGAAGCCGTGGGTGAGCACCGCGCGGTAGGGCGCGTGGCCGCGGGTGGCGCAGGAGGCGAGCAGGGACGAATGAAACCAGCCGCGATGTTGATCCGAGCCCTCGAGGTAGAGATCGATCGGGCGCGGATCTTCCGGAGTGCGCGCGTCGAGGCCCTCCTGGTTTTCGCACACCGCCGCCCACGAGACGCCGGACTCGAACCAGACGTCGACGATGTCGGCGCCTTTTTGCCAGTCGCGATATTCCTCGCCGAGGAGCTGCTCGGTCGACTGCTCGAACCAGATGTCGGCGCCTTCGCGCGCAAACAGCTGAGCGATGCGATCCATCACCTCGGGATCGGCGAGCGCTTGGCCGTCTTTGTAGAGCACCGGGATCGGCACGCCCCACACCCGCTGGCGCGAGAGCACCCAGTCGGGGCGGTTCTCGATCATGCCGCGGATGCGATTTTCGCCCCAGGGCGGGATCCATTCGGTGCGGCCGATTTCGGACAGCGCGATCTGGCGCAGATCGATCTGCGCCTCGCCCTGGCGATCCATGCGCGCGAACCACTGCCAGGTCGCGCGGAAGATCACCGGCTTCTTGCAGCGCCAGCAGATCGGATAGGCGTGGGTGACGGTGAGGTCGGGCGGCGAGAGCAGCGCGCCCGAGGCGGCGAGCGCGGCGACGATCTTCGGGTTGGCCTCGAAGACCCGGTCGCCCTTCCACTCGCCCTCGGTGAAGCGGCCGGCGTCGTCGACCGGCGCGAAGATCGGCAGGCCGTGCTTCTTGCCGAGGACGTAGTCGTCGGCGCCGTGGCCGGGCGCGGTGTGGACGAGACCGGTGCCGGCCTCGAGCGTGACGTGCTCTCCGGGCAAAAGCAGCGACTCGCGATCGAGGAACGGATGGCGTGCGGCCCGGAGCGCGGCGATCTGCTCGACGGGAAATGGCGCGCGCGGCGCGGTCTCTTCGAGCTTGCAGGCCTTGACGAACGCGTCGGCCAGACCGGCGGCGACCAGGTAGCGCTCGCCGCGCGCAGACACCGTCACGTAGGCGAAGCCCGGGTGATAGGCGATCGCGTAGTTGGCCGGCAGGGTCCACGGCGTGGTGGTCCAGATGACCGCGAACAGCCCCGGCTCTGACGGGAATCCAAATTTTACGTAGATCGACGGCGAGGTGTGCGCGTCGTCGTATTCGATCTCGGCCTCGGCGAGCGCGGTGCGATCCGACATGCACCAGTGCACCGGCTTGAGATCGCGATAGAGCAGGCCGCGGCGGGCGAACTCGGCGAGCTGGCGCACGATGGTCGCTTCGTAGCTGCGATCGAGCGTGAGGTAGGGCTGGTCCCAGGTGCCGAACACGCCGAGCCGCTTGAACTCATCGCGCTGCGCGCCGACCCACTTCATCGCGTAGGCGTGGCAGGCTTTTCTAACTTCGATCGGCGAGAGCTTCTGTGCCTCAGAGCCGTGCTCGCGCAAGACCGCCAGCTCGATCGGCAGTCCGTGACAGTCCCAGCCCGGCTTGTACTCGACGTAGTGGCCAGCCATCGTGCGCGACTTGCAGACCACGTCCTTCAAGATCTTGTTGAGGATGTGGCCGTAGTGGATGTGGCCGTTGGCGTAGGGCGGGCCGTCGTGCAGCACCCACACCGGAGCGCCGCGACGGGCGGTGAGGATCTGATCGTAGAGCTTCTCGTCTTCCCAGCGGCGGAGGAGCTCCGGCTCGCGGCGCGCGAGGTCGGCCTTCATCGGGAAGTCGGTCTGGGGCAGGTTCAGCGTCGCTTTATAGTCCACGTGGTCGCGTCCTCGGGAGCGGGGACTATAGCAAGCGGACGGGCGACGGTCGAACCCGGGCGGGCGCGCGCCGAACCGTGGTGTATGCTGCGCGCGAAATGGCGCTGTCGAAGACCGATGGGCGGCTCGGACGAAGCGAGCGATCGCGCGCGGCGGTGGCGTCGGCGATGCTGGCGCTGATCGTCGAGGGCGATCTGCGCCCGACCGCGCCGCGCATCGCCGCGCGCGCCGGCGTGTCGCTACGGTTGGTGTTTCACCACTTCAAAGATCTCGAGGCGGTGTTCGCCGATGCGGCCAAGCGGCAGCTCGAGCGGGTGATCCCGACCTTGCGCACGGTCGCCGCCGAGGGGCCGCTCCAGCAGCGGATCGACGCGCTGGTGAGCGAGCGGGCGCGGCTCTACGAAGAGGTCGCCAACACCTGGCGCGCGGCGGTGCTGCAGGAGCCGTTCTCGACGGAGATTTCGCGGCGGATGGCGATGGTGCGCGGCTGGCTGCGCGACGACGCCGAGCGGGTGTTCGCGCCCGAGCTCGCGGCGCGGTCGACCAAAGACGGCAAGGAGCTTCAGGCGGCGCTGGCGGCGGCGAGCGGGATGGCGGGCTGGGAGGAGCTCAGGCGCCACCAGGGGCTTTCGATCGAGCCGGCGCGGCGGGCGATGGCGCGGATGCTGGCGGCGCTACTGTCCGAGCCGCCGAAGACGACCCGCCCACGCCGCTGAGCTCGGCGGCGAGCGCGCGCACGAGCGGCGCCGCCACCAGACCGAGCGAGCGGTTGTGGCCGACCTTCGCGCCGAGCCAGATGCGCGCGAGCCGCGGCACCTCGGGCGGCGGAGCGCTCGGCCGATCCTCGGTGAGGTATTCGGTGATGCGGACGCGCGGGCCGGGCAAAGGCGGCTTGGGCCAGCGCCCGCCGACGGCGAAGCCGAGCGGCGTGTCGAGGTGGCGCTCGGGCTGATAGGGCGTGACCTGAAAAATGCCGGGCGCGGCGATCGCGGCGACGATCAAATGATGATCGCGCGGCACCCGCGCGAGACCGGCGGCGCAGGTGGCGAGCATCGCGCCCGCCGAGTGGCCGATCACCAGCACCGTCTTCGGGCCGCCTGCGAGCGCGGCGTCGAGGACCGCGCCGAGCTCGCGCGCGTCGTCCGAGGGGTGCTGCCACGGTCCGGGCCATTCGTAGACGAAGAAGTCGACTCGGGGCGCGTCGGCGAGCGCGGCGAGCACCGGGCGCCACTCGTCGCCGAAGCCGAGCGCGCCCGGCACCAGCACCACCCACAGCCGCGCCCGACGATCGAGCGGAGGCAGAGAGCGCGCACGCAGCCGGACGGTGCGGCAGCCGGGGCAGTGATCGGCGACCTGGTTGAAGCAGCCGCCGCTCGCCTGAGCGAAGGAGAGCAAGAGCGCAAATGCGATCGCGGATCTCACGCGTTTCCGTCAGGAAACTCGGGCGCGAGCAGCGCCGCGAGTCGCCGCGGATTCTTCACCCGCTCGGACGTCATCCACTGGTCCGCCTCGGCCACCAGGCGCGCGCCCTCGCCTCCGCCGAGGAGCTGACCGCGCCGGCGCCGCGCGGCCGCGGCGTGCAGCGCCATGCCGCCCGCTTCGAAGCCGCGCACCGCCTCGTCGAGGATCGCGGTTGCGCGCGCCACCTCGCCGCGGCCGACCGCCACGCCCGCTGAAAGGAGCTGGCCCATCGGCCGCGCCCACGTTGCGCCGAGCCGCTCGATCTCTCGCGCGTCGCGCGCGGCACCGTCGATGAGCTGGCGCCGCTCCGGATCGCTCGGCAAGAGACGGGCGGCGGTGACCAGCCGCGCGCGCCCGCGCAGGTCGAGCGCTTCGATCCGCACCGACTGGATGCGCAGCACCTGCGAGCGCGAGAGCACCGGCCAACGCGCGGTGAGCCGATCGAGCGCGGTGCGCCCGTCGTCGGTGTAGAGGTCGCAGTAGACCCGGCTGGCCAGCTCCCAGTAGTGCTGGAGATGAAAGCCCTGTTGCGACCACTTGGCGAAGCTCTCGGTGATCTCCTGACGGGTGCGCTCCGGCTCGTCGGCGGCCAGCGAGTAGATGGTCACCACCGACGAGCGGAGCAGGATCCCGGCGTAGAGGTCGCCGCGCTCGCGCGCCTGACGGCGCAGCCTCGGCATCCGGCGCGACAGCTCGCCGACCGAGCCCATGAGCGCGAGCGACTGCATCATGAACTGGTGGGAGATGTTGACCTCCCAGGTCACGTCGGTGCAGCGGTCGCGGAAGATCTCGAGGCCGGCGGCGGCCGCGTCGAGCGCCTCGCGCCAACGGCCGTTCAGGAAGTGGTTGACCGCGCGCCCGAGGCGACACAGCCCGAGCGCGTGCGGGTGCGCGATCCGCTCGGCGAGCTTCTCCGCCGCGTCGAGGAGCGCCTGCGCCCGCGCGTCCGAGCGCTGACCCGCGACCGAGACGAACGCGCCCTCCATCGCCAACGCGCGCGCCACCCGATACGGCTCGCCGGCGGCGAGCGCGAGCAGCACGTGACGGGTCTGAAAATCAGAGCCGCGCACCGGATCGACCATCCCGAGCCCGACCGCCACCGACCAGCAGATGTCGACCTGGCGAAGCTCGTCGTCGGGCAGGCTCGCCGCCTCGCGCTCGCGAAAGCCGACGCCGCGCAGCCTCAGGTGCGCGCGGCGCAGCATCAGCGAGGCCAGCGCGCGACGCGGAGTCTCGGCGAGCGCGAGCCCAACCGAAGCGAGCACCATCCTGAGACCGGAGAGGCCCTCGTCGATGTGGCCACTCACCAGGAGCTGCTGCGCGGCGCGCCGCTGCAGATCGATCGCCTCGATCGGCGAAGCGCGCTTGGCGCCCTCGAGGAATGCGAGCGCCGCGTCGCCGCCGCGGCCGATGTTGGCGAGCGCCTCGCCGAGGTGGGTGAACAGCTCGCACGCGGCCGGGCCCGGATTGGGCTCGAGCTCGAGCGAGAGGCGGTACAGGCGCGCCGCGCGATCGAACGCCAGCGCCCCGGCGGCGGCCTCGGCGGCTTTCACCGCATACAGCGCGGCGCGCGCGTCGTCGCCGGCGGCGCGCCAGTGGGTGCTGAGCGCTTCCGGATCGGCGGCGGCGCCGTGGTGCGACGACTCGAGCGCGCGCGCCAGCCGCTCGTGCAGCGCGCGCGCTTCGGCCTCTTCGAGGTGCAAAAACACCGCCGCGCGCACCCGATCGTGATAGGCCTC
>JANWLJ010000049.1 GCA_025450955.1 Polyangium sp. (in: bacteria)
CCGACCCTCGGCACCGCCGATATCACCCCGGTCGATCTCACCGGCGTCTCCGAGCTCGGCCCGATCTACAACCACGCGCTGTTCGTCAACGCCCCCGACGCCAATCCCGCCGGCGTGTATTACATCAAATACTGATCGCTCACTTGATGATCACGCCGGTGGAGGTGCCGGCCTGGCCGCCCGACGCCGGGCTGGCGACGTTGTTGACGCCGCCCGCGCCGCCCTGACCGCCGTTGCCGGGCTGGAAGGTGTTGCTCCCGCCCGGCTGCGAGATCGTCCCACCGACGGAGAAGATGCCGACCGACGGCCCGCCCGAGCCGCCCGACCCATTTCCGCCCGCGCCGCCCGAGCCGCCGGGGCCGCCGGCGCCGCCCTGCTCCCCATCCGCGCTGGGGGCGCCGCCAGCGCCGCCAGCCCCGTAGCTGCCGCCGAGCCCGCCTGGCTCACCGTTGCCGCCGTTGCAACCGTTGCCGGCCACCAGCGTCGACTTATCGATGGTCACCATCGAGCCGAGAGAGAACAGCGCGAACGATCCGCCACCGCCGGTCCCCATGCCTCCCGCGTTCCCGTGGCATCCGGCGCCACCGCCACCGCCACCGCCTCCGCCGCTGTACGTGTTGCAATAACACCCGCTGTCCGAGCCGCCACCGCCGCCGCCGCCGCCGCCACCGGACCCATCGGTTCCGTTGTTGCCGCTGAAGCCGTCGGCGGGCACGTAGTCGGTGCCGTTGGTCAATCCGATCGCCGCGGCCGCGCCGCCCGACGCGCCGGTCGATCCGCTGCCTCCGGTACCGCCGCTGGCGGGCGCGCACCGACCACCGCAGCTGCAGGTGCCGATGCAGGATTTGCTGCAACCGCAGCCTGCGCTGCCACCGCCACCTTGGGCCGGGCCCTGGCCGGCGCTTCCGGAATAGGCGTTCCCACTCCCGCCCACGCCGGCTCCGCCGCCGCCGCCCACATTGCAGCTCGAACCACCGGCCGATCCTCCGGTGGAGGTTTGCGAGCACTCGCAGCCGTTGACGCCGTTGCCGCCCGCTCCGCCGTTGGCGCCCTTTGTGCCCGCCGATCCACTCTGTCCGCCGGTGCCGTTGCCGGCGGTGATGTTGCACCAGTGTAGAAGGACCGGGCCCGCCGAGCCAATCACGCGCACGCCGTAGGAGCTGCGTCCGGGTCCGCCCGACGCCGCGTTCGACAGGACCGTGATGAGATCGAGGCGGACCTCCGACGAGGCGCCGGAGATGTCGACGCTCGGATTGGCGCCGGCGATGATCACCGCGTTGCCCGCGGCGCGCTGCCAGTTGTTGGCCGCGTCGTAGCCGCCGTAGATGTGCGGGCTGCCCGAAGCTCCGTTCAGCACCAGCGGCGGGTAGGTTCCTTTGGAGACGAGAATCTGGGTGATCGCGCCGCCCGAAGCGCTGGCGAGCGCGATCGCTTTGGCGATGGTGACGAGCGGCTTCGTCATCGTCCCAGCGCTGTTGTCGTTGCCGGTCAGGGTGTCGACGAACAGCGCGTGGGCCACGTCGCCGTCGACGCCGTCGCAGTTCGAGTCGGTGAAGGCGTCGTCGGGGAGATCGGTCGCGGACGGCGGCGCGCAGGCGCTCCAGCCCTGCGCACCATTGCAGGTGCGCGCGCCATTGCAGCTGGTGCCGGTCGGGGTGGTGATGGTGCAGACCGTGGTGCGGCCGACGCTCGCCGGAGTGCAGTCGCACGAGTTGTTGTTGGGCACGCACTGCTTGATCACGCCGCCGTCGCCGGTGGAGGTCTGGCAGGTGTAGGTCGGCGGGCAGGAGATGTTCGTGCAGTCGCGGCCGCAGAAGGTCCCCGTCGGATAGGGCAGGCAGAGATCTTTTCCGAGCGGCGAGCCGCACTCGGTCGACTTCGAGCAGGGCGAGCAGAGCAGGTTGTTCTCCGGCACGCAGAGCTGCACGACCTCGCCGGGATCGATCCCGCCGCCGAGCACGCCGTAGCAGCCGTAGCCGGCGGGGCAGCCGATGTTCGGGCACATCACGCTGCAGACGCCGCCCAGCCCCGAGAAGATGCAGATGCCCGACTGACACTGCGAGCGATCGGTGCAGGGATCGCCGAACATCTTGAGCGGGGTGAGATCGGGAGCGCCGAAGTCGATCGCCGACGCGTCGTCCATCGACGCCGACAGATCGATCCCGCCCGCGCCGCCGTCGCAGTGGGCGCCGGTGCAGTTGGTGTTGCCGGGCCGCGACGAGGCGCAGCCGGCAAAAAAGACCATTGCCAAGGCGACCCGATAAAGCGACCTCATCATGTAAACCAAGGTACACCGAAGCGGACCCGGTGATAAGGTGGCCGCGTGGAGGCGCCGGCGGACGACTTCTTCGCGCTCACCCCCGAGCGGGTGCTCACCGCGGTGGAGGTCGGCGGGCGGCGCGCCACCGGCTACGCGCTCGCGCTCAACAGCCTCGAGAACCGCGTCTACGAAGTGGAGCTCGAGGACGGCGAGCGGGTGGTGGTGAAGTTCTATCGGCCGGCGCGCTGGACCCGCGAGCAGATCCTCGAGGAGCACGCGCTGCTCGCCGAGCTGGTCCGAGCGGAGGTGCCGACGGTGGCGCCGATCGATCTCGGCGGGGGCGCGACGCTCGGCGAATCGCCGACCGCAAACGGCGCGCTGCTCTACGCGGTCTGGCCCAAGGTGCGCGGGCGCGCGCCCGACGAGCTCGACGACGAAAAGCTCGCGCAGCTCGGCCGGCTGGTGGCCAGGCAGCATCACGTCGGGGCGGCGCGTCCGGCGCCCTCGCGGCCAACGCTCGACGCCGAGAGCTACGGCGCCGCGTCGGCGCGCCTGCTCCTGTCAGGTCCGTTCATCCCGCTCGAGCTCGAGCGCCGTTTTCGCGCCGCCGCCGAAGCGATCGTCGCGAGCTGCGCGCGCGCCTGGCCGAGCGAGCGGATTCGCCTGCACGGCGACTGCCATCTCGGAAATCTCCTGCACGGCGCGCTGCCGGGCGAGAGCCGCGCGGGTTGGTTCTTCCTCGACTTCGACGACTTTCTCGCCGGGCCGGCGGTGCAGGATCTGTGGCTGCTCGCGCCCGGCCGCGACGACGAGGCGCTACGCCAGCGCGAGCTGGTGGTGAGCGCCTACGAGACGATGCGCGCCTTCGATCGTCGCACCCTGCGCCTCGTCGAGCCGCTGCGGGCGCTCCGCATCTTGCGCTACGCGGCCTGGATCGCGCAGCGCTGGCGCGACCCGGCGTTTCAGCGAACCTTCCCCGGCTTCGACGAGCACCTGTGGTGGCAGCGCGAGGTGCAGGAGCTCGAGGAGCAGCGCGCCCGCGTCGAGCGAGCGCTCGAGGCGCCGTAGCCGTGCGCGCCTTCGCGATCGCGATCGCGCTCTCGATCGCTTTCGCCGCCGCGCCGGTGCGCGCCGAGGGTCAGGGCGCGCCGCCCGTCGCTGCCGTCGAGCCGGCCGCCGCTGCGCCTTCGCCCGCGCCTTCGCCCGCGCCTTCACCTTCGCCCGCGCCTGCGCCTGCGCCCGCGCCTTCGCCTTCGCCTTCGGCCGCGCTCCTGCCCGAGGCGCCGGCGCCCAAGCCGGTGGTGAAGCGGCCGATCTTCTGGATCGCGATCGTCGGTGGCGCGGCGGTGATCGCGGCCGGGATCACGCTCGCGGTGGTGCTCGGCGGGCGCTCTTCGACGGTGACCGTGTTTCCGCCGATGCAATGATCCGCGCAGGCGGCGCGGCGATCAGCTCCAGCGCTCGGGAGGAACCCAGCCGCCGAAGCGGCGCTCGAGCTCGAGGGCGACCGCGATCGTGACGTGATCGTTGCCCGGCACCGAAGCGATCTGAACCCCGAGCGGCAGTCCGCGCGCAGAGAGGCCGAGCGGCGCGGCGGTGACCGGAAATTCGAGCACGTTGAAGATCGCGGTGTACTGCCAGTTGAACGGCGGCACGAGCGCGCGATAGTGGCGCGGCGCGGTCTCGGGATACGGCGGATAGAGAATCACCCCGCGCGGACCGAGGCGCGCCTCCAGCTCGAGCTTGAGCGCGCGACCGAGCGCGACCGAGCGGCGCGCCCGCTCGGGCATGAGCGCCGGCAGCCGCTCGAAGAGCGCGAGCCCGAGCGCCGGCAGCGTGTGCGAAGAGCGCCCGCCAAAAAAGCGCAACAGCTCGCGCCCGGGATGGAGCGGCCGACCGTCGCCGAGCAGCTCGGAAAAGCGGGTCTCGGCGGCGGCGTCCATCATCGCCGACCAGATCTCGAGCGAGCGGCGGAAGCCGTCGATGGTGAGCCGCTCGACCCGCGCGCCGAGCGAGCCGAGGTGAGCGGCGACCTCGCGCTGCCGCGCCTTGAGCTCGCTCGAGACCCGCACCACGCCGTTGTCCTCGACGTCGTAGACGGTCAGCTCGTCGAGCTTCACCGTCTCCGGATCGCCGATCGCCATTTCCCGGCAGCCGCGATCTTCTCCGTCGGGGCCGGCGACCGCGCGCAGAAACGGCAGGAGATCTTCGGCGCGCCGGCACAAGGGGCCGGTGCTGTTGTAGCGGAGCGCGTCGTTCTCCGGCATCGGCTGATGGCCGGTGCCGGGCACGAGCCCGCCCGACGGCTTGTGGCCGAACACGCCGCTGAAGAACGCCGGCATGCGGATCGAGCCGCCGATGTCGGCGCCGAGCCCCATCGGCGAGCCGCCGGCGCCGATGATCGCGCCTTCGCCGCCCGACGAGCCACCGACGGTGCGCCGCGGATCGTACGGATTGTTGGTGCGGCCGTAGACCTTGTTGAAGGTCTCCATCCACATCATCAGCTCCGAGACGTTGGTGACTCCGAGCGGGATCGCGCCAGCCGCGCGCAGCCTGAAGACCGCGGTGCCGTCTTTCTCCGCGACCCGATCTCGTCGCGAGTAGAGCCCCGAGGTCTGGCGCATCCCCGCGAGGCCCAGGCACTCTTTGATCGTGCACGGCACGCCGAAAAACGGCGGGAGCGTTTCGGGATCGCGCGTCTTCACCTCGGCGTCGGCCTGGTCGGCTTCGCTGCGCGCCAAGGCGAAGCGATCGTGGACCACCGCGTTCAGGGTCGGGTTGCAGCGAGCGATGTGGCCGATGTGCGCCTCGACCACCTCGCGCGACGTGACTTCTCGACGGCGAATCAGCGCGGCGAGCCGGGTGGCGGAGAGCTGGGTGAGCGGGTCCATGTGCAGCGCGGAAGATACCATGCCAAGATGCGCCGGCTTTGCCTGCCATCCTCACCGTTCAGAACGTCGAAAAAAGCTTCGGCAGCCGCCGCGTGCTGGGCGGCGTTTCGTTCGCGGTGCACGAGCGCGATCGCATTGGCCTGGTCGGCTTGAACGGCGCCGGCAAGTCGACCCTGCTCAAGCTCCGGGTCGGCGCCGACACGCCCGACTCCGGGCTCATCACCATGCAGCGCGGCCTCACCCTCGAGTACGTGCCGCAGGAGCCGGAGCTCGCGGCCGAGCGCACGGTTCGCGAGGTGCTGCGCGACCAGCCGGCCGAGCCGCCCGAGTACGAGCTGCGCGGGCTCGGCGCCGCGCTCGGGCTGCCGCCGCTCGACGCGCTCATCGGGCCGCTCTCCGGCGGTGAGCGTCGTCGGGTGGCGCTGGCGCGCGCGCTCCTGGCCCGGCCGGCGCTGCTCGCGCTCGACGAGCCGTCGAACCACCTCGACGCCGAGACGGTCGCCTGGCTCGAGGAGCGGCTGCTCGCC
>JANWLJ010000050.1 GCA_025450955.1 Polyangium sp. (in: bacteria)
CCGACCTGCAGCGCGCCGTCGAGCGCGACCTCGGCGCCGCCGCTCTGAATCGCGCGCGCCACCCCCATCCCGAGCGCGAGGAAGTCGAGGTGCGCCGAGATCTGGAGCGGGTTCGAGGCGCCGGCGGCGAGCTGGCCGCCGGGCGCGCTCGAGGCGATCACCGGGCTGCCGGCGACGGTGACGCGATAGGACAGCGCGCCGAGCGGGACCGCGAACGTGTTCGGGTTGTGCACGCCGAGGAGCAGGTTGAAGGTGGCGCCGGTCAGCCCCACCTCCCCGAGCCGGGCGCTCGCGATGTGGACGTCTGGCAGTCGCGGCACCGGGAGCGTGCCGCTCGTCGACAGCGGAATCTCGAGCACGCCGGCGGGCGTGCCGAAGCCGAGCTTGGTGGCGAGCGTGTAGGGGACCTTCTGTTTGGTGAACAGCGACGCCAGCGACTGGGCGAAGTCGACGAACTTGATGCCGACCGGGATCACCACCTCGCCGGTGCCCTGCGCCGGCACGTGCGCGGCGGAGTTGGTGTGGCCGTCGGCGAACTGGTGCCCGTCGACGGTGATTTGGTAGACGAGCCGGGCCAGGTCGACACCGATCGGGTTCGGATTGTTGACCGCGAGCACGAAATTCACCGCGATCCCCTGAAAGCTCACGCTGGTCACGTCGACGCGGCGCAAAGAGACGCTGGGGCGCTGCACCAGATCGCCGAGGAGCGCGCAGCCCCCGAGCGAAAGCCCGAGGGGAAGGAGGAGCGCGAGGAAGAGGAGCCGCCGCATGCCGGCACTCTATCATTTGCGACCTCGCGCATGTAAGCTGCTGGCAGCGCAGGCGGGGTTCATCGTGATCGGCCGCACCGTCGGAAATTACGTCATCCAAGAGAAGATCGGCGAAGGCGGAATGGGAGCCGTCTATCTCGCGGTGCACCCGAAGATCCAGCGTCAGGTCGCGATCAAGGTGCTCCTGCCCGAGTACAGCAAGAACCCGCAGATGGTGGCGCGCTTCTTCACCGAGGCGAAGAGCGCCAACGAGATCAAGAACGAGCACATCGTCGACATCATCGACTTCGGCGAGCTCGAGGGCGGCGCGAACTACATCATCATGGAGTGGCTCGACGGGCGCAGCCTCTCGTCGGCGATGATGGACGGCGCGTTTCCGGTCGGGCGCGCGATTCACATCACCCGGGGGATCGGGCGTGCGCTCGCCGCCGCGCACGCGCGCGGGATCGTCCATCGCGATCTCAAGCCGGACAACATCTTCCTCGTCAAGCGGCAGAGCGATCCCGACTTCGTCAAGGTGCTCGACTTCGGGATCGCCAAGCTGATGCAGGCCCAGGCCTCCTCGCCCGACGTCAAGACCAAGACCGGCGCGCTCATCGGCACGCCCACCTATATGTCGCCCGAGCAGTGCCGCGGCGCGCCCGTCGATCACCGCACCGACATCTATGCGCTCGGGGTGATCGTCTATCAGATGCTCACCGGTCGGCTGCCGTTTTTGGCCGAGGGGCTCGGGGATCTTTTGCTGCAGCATATGACCCAGGCGCCGCAGCCGCTGCGCGAGCTGCAACCGTCGATCCCTGCCGCCGTCGAGCAGGCGGTCTTGTGGGCGCTCGCCAAAGATCCGGACAAGCGGCCGCAGCACGTTCAAGAGCTGCTCGACGCGCTCGACGGGGTTTCCACCGGCGTGCATGCGGCGATGCAGGTGGCGACCTTGCCGGGAAAGAGCCTGGCGCCGACCGATACCTTGGCGCGCGCGGCGGGCGAGAAGGTGCAGCGGCCGGCCGGGCGCGGAACGGTTTTGGTGGGCGCGCTCTCGGCGGCGGTGCTGGTGGCGGCGGGCGCGTGGGTGGCGCTGCACGGCCGCGCGTCGAGCCCGGTTCCGGCTGCGCCCGCGCCGGTGAGCGCGCCGGTCAAAGCTCCGCCGGCGGTCGCGCCCGCGGTTCCGGCACCAAAGCCCGCGTCGGTGACGCCGGCGCCGGCCGCTCCGGCGACCGCGCACATCACCATTGTCATCGAGCCGCCGGGCGCGAGCGTGCGGCTCGACGACGCGCCTTTGAAGAATCCGTTCGAGGGGGATTTTCCGCGCGGCGACGCGCGCCACCACCTGGTCGCCAGCGCGCCCGGCTACCGGTCCGAGGCGAGGTGGGTGAGCTTCGACGCCGATCGCGCGATCGCGCTCACGCTCCATCGCGGCTCGGGCACCCACGAAGAGGCGCGCCGCCCGCAAGCCGCCAAAGAGCCTGAGCCCGCCGCCAAGCCGGCAAAGCTCGGCTCTGACGGCAAGCCGGTCTACAAGGGCACCAAGGGCAGCTTGATCACCGATAACCCGTATAAATAAATCCCTTTCACATATTTTATAAATAAAGGAGTTTTGATGCGCCGCTTCGCCTTCCTCTTGACGATCCTCGCGGCCGCGCCGGTGCTGGCGCAAAAGGCGCCGCCCACGGCCCCCGCGCCGCAGGTCAAGCCGGCGGAGAATCCGGCGGCGGCCGAGGAGGCCAAGCGCCACTTTCAGCAGGCGGTGGCGCTCTTCAACGACGGCAACTTTTCGGCGGCGCTCGCCGAGTTCGAGGCGGCTTATCACAGCCGTCCGGCGCCGGCGGTGCTCTACAATATCGGCCTCACCCAAAAGGCGCTGTTCCGCTACACCGAGGCGATCGATTCGCTCCAGCGTTATCTCGCCGAGTCGCCGGCGCTCGCGCCCGAGCAGCGCGCGCAGACCGAGGAGCTGATCCGGGAGATGCAGGCGCTGCTCGCCGACGTGAGCCTCGAGATCACGCCGCCCGGCGCCACCATCACCATCGACGGGCGCCTAATGGGCAAGGCGGCCAACGCGCCCTTTACGCTCAAGCTCGCCGCCGGCAATCACTCGGTCGAGGTGGCCGCCGACGGCTATCGGCCCGAGCACCGCGAGCTGATGGTCACCGCCGGGGTGCCGGCGAAGATGCGCTTTCAGCTCGCCGCGATTCCGCGCACCGGCAAGGTCCACATCGCCGCTTCGCAGCCGCAGGCGATGGTCGCCATCGACGGCAAGCCGGTCGGGCTGGCGCCGCTCGACGTCGAGCTGCCCGCGGGCGGCCACCAGCTCGAGGTGTCGGCGCCGAAGTACAACGTGCACCGCTCCGAGCTGGTGGTGGCGGCGGGGCAGAACCGCTCGCTCGAGATCACGCTCGAGCGCCCGCAGCACGTCTATGAGAAATGGTATTTCTGGACCCCGATCGCGGTGGTCGCCGCCGGCGCCGCGGTCGGGCTCGGAGTGGGGCTGACCAGCCGCGAAGGGCCGCTCGCCGGGACGCTCAACCCGGGCGCGGGGAAGGTGAACTGATGCGCCGCTCGCTCGTCGCGCTCGCGCTCGTGGTCGGCTTGTGCGGCTGCCGCTCCCGCACCGAGATCGTCCTCGGCGTCATCACCGATCTCAAGGCGCCCGATCTCCTCGACGAGGTCGATCTGCTCGTCACCAACGCGAACGCGCCCGCCGGCGCGACGCCGCTGGTACAGTGGCAGTGGAACATCCCCGGCATCCCCAACCAGCCGTTCATCCTGCCGGGCTCGTTCGGCCTCTACAGCTCCGACGGCTCCGAGCCGCGGGTGAAGATGGAGCTGACCGGTTTGCGCGGCGGGCAGGTGAAGGTGAACCGCACCTCGGTCACCTCGCTCATCAGCGGGCAGACCCTGTTTCTCCGCCAGTCGCTGGTGGCCGGCTGCGTCGACGACACCGACTGCAAGGACGAAAACAACCAGACCTGCGTCGAGGGCGCGTGCGTCGACAATCGCGTCGACGCGCACACGCTGCCCAAGTTCTCGACCGCGCTCATCGACCAGATCGAGTGCGACAGCGGCTCGGGCTTTCTCAACACCTCGACCAATCAGGTCATCCCGCCGGTCGGCGGCTGCGGCGGCGGGCAGTATTGCCAGGAGGGCACCTGCTACCTCACGCCGAGCGCGCAGCTCGCGGCGGCGAGCTGGAGCGGACTCACCAGCGGGACGACCAGCGATCTCACCGCGGTCACCGCCGCTCCGGTGCTCGGCTCGGACGGGACGCCGGCCGGCAGCGCGCTGTTCGCCGTCGGCAAGCACGGCACCATCGTCAGCCTCGGCGCGCCGATCGGAGCGCCGGCCGCCGCGAGCGCGTGGGCGGTCGAGCCGAGCACCACCACCAACGATCTTTATGCGGTGTGGGGCCAGTCCGCGCAGCTCGTCTACGCCGTCGGCGCAGGCGGCACCTTGCTCGTGCGCGACTCAAGCGGCTGGCACCAGGATCCCGCGGCGATGGGCGTGGTCTCGGGCGAGCTGCACGGCGTGTGGGGCTCGGGCGCAGAGATGTGGGTCGTCGGCGGCTCGAGCGGCCAGGCGGTCGCCTATCATTTTCAAGACGGCTGGTCGGCGGCGAGCTTGCCGGCGGGCACCGGCGAATTGCGCGGAGTCTTCGGCACCAGCGTCAATGACGTGTGGATGGTCGGCAAGAGCGGCGCGCTCCTTCACTGGGACGGCAGCAGCTTCACCGTCGGGCCGAGCTCGACCGACGACTTCACCGCGGTGTGGGCGAGCCCGTCGCAAGTCTACGTCGCCGCCTCCTCCGGCAAGCTCTACGCGCTCTCGTCGATGGCGCTCACTCCGCTCGATCTCGGCGACAACGCGAACCCGCTCACCGCGATCTTCGGCTTCGCCCCCGACGATCTCTACGTGGTCGGAAACGGCGGCGCGATCTTCCACGGCGGCCCGGTGAGCTTCGTGCGCCAGTACTCCGACGCGCCGACCAGCCTGGCCGGCGTCGCCGGCACCTCGCCTCTCGACGTCTACGCGGTCGGCACCCGCGGCGCGATCCTCCACACCGGCGCCGGCACCGGTCCGTCGCCGACCGACGGCGGCGTATTGCCCGACCTCGGCGTGCAGGCGTGCGCCGCGACCACCGTCAGCACGCTGGCGAGCGGCATGGGCCCGCCCGACGCCGGCCCGACCGACGACGCCGCGGTCAACTTCCAATATCCGGAAGCGATGGCCTACGACGGAAACGTGTTGTGGGTGATCGACG
>JANWLJ010000051.1 GCA_025450955.1 Polyangium sp. (in: bacteria)
TGAACCGCTTGCGTGGGGAGCTCGAGGTGTTCGAGGATCCGAGCGCGGTCGCGCGCGCTGGGGCCGAGCGGTTCGCCGCCGCCGCCGAGCGGGCGATCGCCGCCTCGGGTCGGTTCGCGGTCGCGCTCGCGGGCGGCTCGACGCCGCGGGCGACCTATCAGATGTTGGCGCAAGCGTTCCGCGACCTCATCGCTTGGGAGAAGGTGGAGATCTTCTTCGGCGACGAGCGCTGCGTGCCGCCCGAGCACCCCGACTCCAATTATCGAATGGCGCGCGAGGCGCTGCTCGACCGCGTGCCGCTCGCCGCCGATCACGTGCACCGGATCGCAGGCGAGCTTCCGCCCGAGGAGGCCGCGCGCGATTATCAAGCGACGCTCGAGCGCGTGCTCGGCCCGGCGCCGCGCTTCGATCTGGTGCTGCTCGGGATGGGCAAAGACGGCCACACCGCGTCGCTCTTTCCCGGCACGACTGCGCTCGCCGAGCGGGAAAAGAAAGTGGCCGCGGTCCACGTCACCCAGCTCGACACCTGGCGGGTGACGCTCACCGCACCGGTCTTGTGCGCCGCCGCCGAGGGGGTGGTGATGACGGTCGGTGACGAAAAGGCCGACGCGCTCGCTCGCGCGCTCGACGGCCCCGACGGCGCGGTGCCGATTCAGCTGGTGCGCCCGACGAGCGGCAAGATGGCCTGGCTGGTCGATCGCGCCGCCGCCGCGCGTTTGCGCCCGGGAATGTGATAGGCTCCGCTTCCTTTTCCGAGGAGACGAGATGGCCCAGCGAACCAAGCGTCGCGTGAAGCAGCGTGCGAAGTCCCACCAGAAGGGCGTCAAGGCGAAGCGCAAGCGTCGCATCCGCTCGCGCCGCAAGATCGGCTACGGCACGCGCACCCGCCGCGCCAAGAACCTGGGAAAGAAGTAGCTCACTCGCGCGCGAGCGGCTACTCGCCCGGCAGCGCCCGCCCGTCGAGAAAGGCCGCCGCCGCGCCGCGCAGCTTGAGCCGCCCGCGCCGGATTCGCACCAGCTCCGCCGCCGCCAATTCGCCCGTCCCGAGCGCCTCGATCCAGTCGGGGCCGTCGACCCGCGCGACCGTCGCGATCGGTAATCCCTGCACGCGACCGACGAGGCGCGCGGCGTAGAGCAGCGCCAGCACCGCGCGCGCGTGCGGCCCGAGCGACAGCTCGGTTGCGAGCGTGGCGAACGCAGATCCCTCGTCGGCGAAAATCAGCGCGGGCGGCGGCGCGGCCGGCTCGTCGCGCGCGAGCACCTGCGCGCCCCAGGCGACCAGCGTCGCGCGCCAGTTCTCCGCCGGCGCCGGCGCGCTCAAAAAATCCGCGGCTGATTCGATCGAGCCAGCCGCGCCGCCCGCCTCGGCGCGTCGCGCGATCTCGCCCGAGCTCTTCGCATCCGTCAGCTCGGGCTCGCTCACTTCGTCGGGCACCAGCGTGGCGGAGGGCGACCGAGGCTCGGCCCGCGCGGCTGCAACCTTGCGCCGCTCGTCTTTGTCACTGCCGCCGAGCCGCGCGCGCCAGCCGCCAAACGCATCTGAGAGCGGCTGCGCCACGTCGCCCGCGCGCACCGCCACCGGCGGCGTGGCGCTGCGGGGCCGCTTGGGCGGAAGCGCGGAGGCGCCGCTCGCCTGCGCCTCGAGCGGATGAAACTCGACCCGCGCGTCGGAGTCGGCGAGCACCACCGCCGGCGTCGCCCCCTCGACGAGACAGAAGCTCGCCGCCCCGCCGCCGAGCTCGGTGACCGCGAGCTTGCGCCGCTCTTCGCGCACGAGATCGATCTCCTCGAGCTCGATCGGCTGCTCGCCCGCGCGGGTCGCCACCACCAGCCGCGCCGAGTCGGGATGGCCGTCGGCGGCGACGAACCGCTGCCCGAGATCGATCCGGACCTGCAGCCGCCCGTCGGAGAAGCGGAACACCTCGATGCCCGCCGCCGAGGCGACCCACAAAAATTTCCAGCGCGCCGCGAAGCCCACCTGCCGCACCTTGGTGACCGGCAGGTTGATGCGCGACAGCGCGCGCCGCAGCATCGGATCCCAGCTCTCGACCTGATCGCGCGCCATCACCAGGAGCTTGGCGTTCTCGGTCCCGACCGCCGCGTGCACCGGCTCGCGCAGCGCGATCGGATCGACGGTGAACAGCCGCGGCGCCACGGTCACCATCCGCGGATGGTCCCCGGCGTCGTCGCAGACGAGAATGCGATCGGCGACGAACGCGGTCGGCCGCACCAGCCCGGTGAGCTCGAGCTGCCCGGCCGGCTCGAGCCCCGGCACGGTGAACGCGCGCGCCAAGGTGGTCGCCTCGTGGCGCGCGAAGCTCACCGCCCGCAGCGCGCCCGCCGTCATCACGAATCCGACGTCGGTGGCCTCGCCCGAGAGGTGCGCGGCCGCCAGCTCCTCGCGGCTCTCCGCATCGAGCAAGCTGAGCCTCCCCGAGCCGGCCACCGCCAACACCGCGCGACCGTTTACCTCAGGGCTGACCCCGAGCCCAGGACCGCCGGCGAGAAGACGGGGCATGAATCCGTTTTCTCACGGAACGAACAATTGGTGAAATGGGGAAATCGGAGATCGAAAATCAGGGCGAGGTGAAGGCGACCGGGTCTAGCGACGAGATGTTGACGACCTGGGTGGTCGCGCCGGTGAAGTAGATCGCGACGTCGGTCGGGTTGGTGGCGCCGTCGATCGAGGCGCTCAAGTAGATCGGATCGGTCGAGGAGACCAGGTCGACGCCGTCGACGTCGGAGCCGGGGGTCGAGTCGAACGCGACCTGATTTACGCCGGTGAAGGTGATCGACTCCTGGCCGGAGAAGCCGTGGGTCTGGCTCGGATCGATCGTGCCGTCGACGGTGATGGTGCCCGAGAAGTGCGCCGGCGAGCCCTGGGTGTCGGTCCAGGTGACGCGATAGCCGCCCTGGCCGTTGGCGGTCACCAGGTAGCCGAGGTCACCGGCCGGCAGCATGGTTGATGCGCCGGCGAGCAGATGATAGCCGGGAGACTGCTGCGGACCGAGGTTGTCGAGCGGCTCGTTCGAGGGCGCCGGCGTCGGCTGCGGGCCGGGATTGCCGGTGTGGTCGTGGACCACGATGCAGCCGGACGCGAAGAAGCTGAAGGCGATCGAGCAGGCCAGAAGGAGCAGTGACGTGCGACGCATGGTCGGGCCTCCCAAGGTGTCGTGGCTTGGTTCCTGGGACGAACCATCCTAGCGCTTTGTTCAACGAGCGGCCAATGCGCTCGGTCACATTCCGAGCGCCTACCTGATCGTACCTTCGCGCACGCCGCGGGCGACCACGCTCCGCTTCTCGAGCGATTTTTTCCCGAGTCCGTAGAGCGAGCGCATCCGACCGCCGAGGCTCGGCTCGTTCACCTCGCCGCGCAGCACGCTCGAGGTCGACATGCCGACCACCGTCAGGTACTCGCGCAAAAAAGCCGGCAGCCGGCTCTCGTGTCCGGAGAGGAGCGCCATCGAGCGCGCTCGCGATCCTGCCGACGATCCCCAATAACGGAAGATGCCTTCGCGGATCGCGCGTGCGCCGTCGTCGACGCCGCGGAAGACTTCGTAGAGCGCATCGGCGAGCACCTCGCGCGCGCGCACGTAGCGGTAGCGGCGGGTCTGGTACTGTTCGAGCGCGCGGTCGACCTGCTCGCGGCTGCGCAGATCGATCCCGGCGAGCGCCTCGCCGAGCAGGCGCGTATCGGTGAGCGCGACCGTCATTCCGGTCGCGGTGAGCGGATGCGAGCAGCCGCAGGCGTCGCCGAGCAGCGCCGCGCCCGGCACGGTGCACTCCTCGGTGCGAATGCTGTAGTTGGCCGCGAGCTCGATCTCGCCGGCATCGAGCGCGCGCAAAAGCGAGCTCTTCACCGACGGTGGCAGAAACGGCAGGTAGCCGGAGCGGATGCGCGCGATCACCGCTTCGGTGCCGCGATCCATGTCGGCCGGCAGATCGATGCAGGTGCGCGCGTCCTTGTTGTTAATCGGATAGGCGAGGATCGGTCCCCAGGCGCCGAGGAAGATGTGGCCGAAGCCGGGATGCGGCAGCTCGCAGTCGGCGAGCAGCGCGGCGGCGGTGAAGGAGAGCAGGGTGGCGCGCTCCTCCATCCCGAACAGGGTGCGGAGCTTGGAGTGACGGCCGTCGCAGCCGATCACCAGCTTGGCCAGCACGGTGCCCGAAGCGGTGGTGACGCCGATGACCCGCTCCTGATCGCGCACCACGCTCACCACCCGCTCGCCCGAGCGGAGCTCGACGCCGGGGCGGCGGAGCACCTCGCGGCGCAAGGTGTCGACGAGGTCGTGATGATCGATGGCGAAGCCGTGCGGCCGCGAGCCGGCGATCTCGCGATAGGGAAGGAGCGTCGCCGGACGGCCGACCTCGCGCACGCAGGCAAAGCCGCTCACGTCGGCGCCGCCGGCCTCGTGCAGCGGGCCCAAAAAGCCGCGCTCGGCGAGCACGTCGGCGCCGGTCGGATGGATGAGCTCGCCGTTGAAGCGCGGGTTTTTGCCCGCGCGCGCCTCGAGGATCACCACCTTGCGCCCGGCGCCGCCGGCCGCGATCGCCGCGGCGGTGGCGCAGCCCGACAGCCCGCCACCGACGATGAGGACGTCGACCTCTTCCGCGTTCGAGATGACCTCGGCCATGCGACGGGCGGGACGCTATCACGCGCCCTTGCGGGCTCGCAAGCGCTCGTGAAATGATGGAGCCCGCATGGAGACCGCCTTTTCGTCGTCGCCGCCCGGCCCTCGCTTCACCGATCTTTCCTTCGAGCGCCAGGTGGAGCTCGCCTACGGACATCTCGAGCAGCTTCGTCAGCTCAACGGCGGCTACATCGCCTCGCCCTATTCGGGCGAAGCCGGCTACGACCGCTACGACGTCTACTGGCTTCGCGACATCATGTACGCGACCTACGCGAGCGAGTACCTCGGCCTCTACGACAAGGTGAAGCAGTCGTATCAGCTCGTGCTCACCGTCTTCGAAAAGTTCCACCACAAGCTCATCCGCGGCATTCGTAAGAAACCCGATCTGCAGCGGGCCAAAGGCGCGGTGGTCCACGCGCGGGTGCACCCGAACACGCTCGAGGAGATCACCGACGAGTGGGGCCATCACCAGCTCGACATCTTCGGGCTGTTTTTGTTCAAGACCGGCGATCTGATGAAGCAGGGCTTTCGGGTGATCGACTCGGTCGAGCGGGTGCAGGTGGTCAAGGACATGCTGTCCTATTTGTGGACCGCGCGCTGGTCGACCGAGCCCGATTTCGGAATGTGGGAGGAGGGGCCGGAGCTGCACTCCTCGTCGGTGGGCGCGGTGTTGGCCGGCCTCACGATGTGGCACGACCACGGATTTTACGATTACAAATATCGCACCCGAGTCGATATCTCGCCGATTATTCCGGTCTCCGAGCGGTTCCTCGAAGACGGCGCGCGCTCGCTCGCCGGCCTCTTGCCGCGCGAGAGCGAATCACGGCCGTTCGACCTCGCGCAGCTCTCGCTCCTTTGGCCCTACAACATTTTGAAAGACCAGTTCGCGCTTCAAGAAGAGATTATCGATAACGTCGAAAAGAATCTGGTGCGCGCGCACGGCGTGGTCCGTTATCCGGGCGATCGCTATTTTTCGCAAAAGCCCGAAGAGCCGCACGGGCACGAGGCCGAGTGGCCGATCGGGCTCGCCTGGCTCTCGATCGCGTACGCCAAGCTGATGGCGCAGTCGATGCGCGTCGGCGCCTCGCAGGCGACGCTCGAGCGCTATCTCGAGCGCGCGCGCCACCACCTTCAGCACCTGGAAGAGATCGTCACGCCCGACGGGCGCATCCCCGAGCTCTACACCGGCGGCCAACCGAACCACAACGTCCCGCTCGGCTGGGCCCAGTCGCTCTACGTCGTCGCCAAGCTGTCCCTGCGCGAAGCCGACCGGCAGCTCCGGTAGGTGGAAAGGCGCGCAAAGCTCGCGCTCAATCGTGCAGCATTGCTCCGAACCACTTCACCAACTTCGGCCCATCGAGTTGGTCGGGATCGGGCGCGTCATCGTCTTTCTCGGCGTCCGTCTCTTGCCGCGCTCCGGACGGCAAACTGGAATCTCGATGATTGGCCAAACGGTCCTGTAGCAGGGAACCCAGAGCCGCGATCA
>JANWLJ010000052.1 GCA_025450955.1 Polyangium sp. (in: bacteria)
ACCACGATCGCCCCGCAAGCCGCGGCCGCAGCCGCGGCCCTCCACGAGCGCCCTCCCACCACCGCCCGTCGAGAGCAGCGGCGCGTACTCGCGCGTCTGCGCGGACCCGTCCTCTCCGCACCATCGCTCCGCGACCGCTTCGCCGCCCGCACGAGGCACGCCCGACTCGTCCTCGTCGAAAGCCACGCGATCCACTCGCGCCACCACCGCCGCCCGCCCTCGGCACCCCGCCCTCGGCACGGCACCCTCGCCCTCACCCTCCCCCTCAGTTGGCTTGCAGGATGAGCGGCAGCTCCGTCTCGTACTCCGCGTCCGAGGGCGGGAAGCGCCACTGGCGGATGGTCTGCACCAGGCACTGGCCGATCTCGGTCGACTTGAACGCGTCCTCGACGTTGACCGCGGTCACGCGGCCGGACAGGCCGATCTTGACCCGGGTGACCACCCGCGCGTGCTTGAGCGTGTTGTCGTGCTTGAGCACCCGCTCGTAGCAGAGCCCGAGCGAACGATGATTCTGCGAGACCACCGCGAGGATCGCGTTCTGCGACACCTGCGAGCCGGAGTGGCTCGGGCGATCCGGGCGCGGCAGCGCGTGCGGCACCGTGCCTTCGGGACCGTCGGCGTAGAGCGCGGCCAGCCCTTTTTGCGCGCTCGAGAGCGCCGGCCCGCTCGCGCCGTGCGCCGCACGCGACGGCGTCGCCCGCCTCGGCGTGGCGTTGTGCTTCGGCTCGCTCGGCGCGCCCGCGTGCTCGGTCACCGGCGGTGGTGGATCGGCGATCGCGATCGGCTGATCCTCGACGTGGCGCGCCGGCTCGGCGGTCGCTTGCACCGGCGGCGCGGCCGGCACGGCGGGCTTGCGCGCGAGCAGGTAGATCACCACCCCGAGGAGTAGGAGCGTGGTCGCACCGCCGCCCACCGCCGCCAGCTTGAGCCACAGCGCGTAGCGCGGCGCCGCGCCGGTCATCACCACCACCGGCGACGGGCCGGTCGACGGCAGCCCGTTCGGCACCGACGGAGGCGTGACCGTCTGCCCGCCGAAGGTCTCGATCGGCCGCGCGGTCGCGCGCGCCGCCACCTGAGAGGCGACGTGCGAGAGGTTGAGCAGCCCCGAGGCCTCGTCGATCGGCAGCTCGTCGCCGGGCGGCGGCGGCAGCGGCACCGGCCCGGTGTCGATCCGCTTCACCTCTCCGCCGGTGGAGGCGGCGAGCGCGGCGGCGAACGGAGAGACCTCCTCTTTTCCGTTCGGCTTGGTCGAAGCTCCGGCGCTGCCCTCGGGCGCGGGCGCGGCGAGCGCAGGCATGCTCGCGCTCGCGGACGCGCTTTGAAACAGCGGTTTTTTCGCGGGCGCCTCGTCGCGCGCCTTGGCCCCGAGCGCCGGCGTCGGCGAGCCGCCCGCCGCCGCGCGCCGGAACAGGTGCGACTCGGGCCGGGTGGTGCCGAGCCCGAGCGGCGCCGACGGAAACGGATCGGGGCTGGCCATCGGCGACGGAAACGGCTCCGACTTGCCCATCGGCGCCGACGGAAACGGCTCGGGCGGCGGCGGCAGCGGCATCGGTTTGGAGTCGATCGGCAGCATCGGCGCCGGCACGTTCTCCTTCGGCACCTTGAGCGCGGCGCGCGGCCCGGTCGGATCCTTGCGCACCGCGAGCTCGGACTTCTTGGCCGCCTCCTCCCGCCGGGTGCCGAGCGCCTTCCGCGATCCGGTGCTGCCGCCTTTGCGCGGGCTTGCCGCCGGGCTCGACCCGGTGGTGCGGCTCTCGCGCGCGGACGCGTCGGGCTTCGGCAAGGGCGGCGCCTTCGGAAGTGGCGGCAACGACGGAAGCGGCGGCAGGGCCGGCGCGCGCGGCGCTCCGAGCGCGGCCGCCATCTCCGGCACCTCTTCAATCGGCAGCCAGACGAAGAAGCCCGGCTTCCAGCAGTGCATCTCTTTTCCGCGCGGCCGCTCGGCGCGGATCCGCTCGTGCGCCTTGGCGAGCGAGAACGGCCCCTCCTGCTCGCCGTCGAACGAGACGTACCACTCCGAATCGTCCGCGCCCGCCAGCTCGCCGCCGATCCCGGGCAGCGGCCCGCCCGAGACCACCGTGTGCTCGCTGCCATTTTCTTCGAGCGCAGCGTGCGCGCCGAACGATCGCTCGATCGACTGCTGCACCGCGGTCTCGAGCGGCCCCGAGTCGGCGTAGCTGCGCGGCGCGGGCACCGGGTCGGGCTCGCGCACGGTGATCACGTGGTTGCAGCTCTTGCAGCGGATTTTGAGGACACGCCCGCGCACCCGCTCGTCGGCGATCGAATACTTGGTCGCGCACTGTTCGCAGGCGAACTTCATGCGAGCGGCGCCGTCTTTCGCAAGCGGCCGAGGAGCTGGCTGTCGAGCAGATGACCCGCCTTTACGTTCTTGAGCGCCGCCAATATCTGGGTTTTGAGCCCCGGATGGTCCGCTTCCAGCCCCGAAAGCATCCGCTTGACCACCTGCCGCTGCTGCTCGGGCAGGCCGCAAGTCGGGCACGAGCAGCGCACCACCGGATAGCCGCGCGCCTGGCCGTAGGCGATGAGATCCTTCTCCTCGACGTAGGCCATCGGCCGAATCACCACGTTGCGACCGTCGTCACTGACGAGCTTGGGCGGCATCGAGCGGATCGATCCGGAGAAAAACAGATTCATCAGCAGCGTCTCGGCCAGATCGTCGAGGTGATGGCCGAGCGCGATCTTGGTCGCGCCCATCTCCACCGCTACCCCGTAGAGCACGCCGCGGCGCAGCCGCGAGCAGAGCGAGCACGGGGTCGCGCCGGTCTCCTCGGGACGAAGCACGCGCTCGACGATCGCGGCGATCTCGTGCGAGCGGACCATGCGGTAGGCGACCCCGCGAGTGGCGAGGTGGGCGGCGATCGCGTCGGTCTGATAGCCGGGCCAGCCCTGGTCGACGTTGACCGCGATGAGCTCGTAATGGACCGGCGACTTGCGCGCGAGCAGGAGAAGCGCGTCGAGCAGCGCGTAGGAGTCCTTGCCGCCCGAGATGCAGACCAGGATCCGATCGCCCTCCTCGATGAGGCCGTAGTCGGCCACCGCCGCGCCCACCTTCTGGACGATGCGGCGCTCGAGCTTGGAGCCGAAGCGAAACGCGCCGAGCTCGGTCGAGCGCAGCGGCGTCGCCGCTGAAGATGCAGCCCCGCTCGCCGGGAGGATCGGCTCGGGTTGTCCGAGGACGGGCAGCCGTTGCATGGGACTCTCTAGTATAGCCGAAATTTTCGAGCGGAAGTCATCGCGCGACGACGCGAGGCGACCTTCAGAAGAGGCGCTCGTGCTCGTAGTGATCCTCGTCGAGGAGCTGCACCAATTCGGCGATGTGCTCGGCGCCGCGGGTCTCGAGCGTCACGTCGACCGCGGTCTCGCCGAGATCGACGCGCGAAAAAGCGCGGTTGTGAAACACCTCGAGGATGTTGGCGCGCACGTCGGCGATCCGGCCGGTGAGCCGGTGCAGCGCGCCCGGATGATCGGGGATGCGCACCCGGAGCCGCACCAGCCGGCCGTCTTTGACCAGGCCGCGCTCGATGATCCGCGCGAGCAGGTTGACGTCGATGTTGCCGCCGCCGATCACCAGCGCGACCTTCTTGCCGGCGAGCGTGGTCGTGCCTTGCACCAAAGCCGCCACCGCCGCCGCGCCCGCGCCCTCGGCGACGGTTTTTTCGCGTTCGAGCAAAAGCAGGATCGCCTTGGCGATCTCCTCCTCGTCGACGGTGACGATCTCGTCGACGTATTTTTTCACCACCGGCAGGGTCAGGGCGCCCGCCTTGCGCACCGCGATCCCGTCGGCGATGGTGCCCGCCGGCGGCAAGACGCACGGCGCGCCCGCCTCGAGCGCGCGCTTCATCGACGGCAGCCGCGCGGTCTGCACCCCGATGATCTGAATCCGCGGGTTGGTCTCTTTGATCGCCACCGCGATCCCGCTAATCAGCCCGCCGCCGCCGACCGGGACCATCACCGCGTCGAGGTAGGGGTTCTGCTCGAGGAGCTCGAGCCCGATGGTGCCCTGCCCCGCCATCACCGCCGCGTCGTCGAAGGCGTGAATGAAGGTGAGCCCCTCTGCCTCCTTGCGCCGCCACGCCTCCTCGAACGCCTCGTCGTAGCTCGCGCCGTGCAGCACCACCTCGGCGCCGAACTCGCGGGTGCGGGTCACCTTGACGAGCGGCGTCGCGGTCGGCATCACGATCGTCGCCTTGAGCCCCTGGCGAACCGCGTGATAGGCGACGCCCTGGGCGTGGTTGCCCGCCGACGCGCAGATGACCCCGCTCGCCCGCTCCTCGGCAGTGAGGGTGAGGATCTTGTTGAGCGCGCCCCGCTCCTTGAAGGAGCCGGTCATCTGCAGGTTCTCGAGCTTGAAGTAGACCTTGTTGCCGGTGAGCTTGGAGAAGGTCTCGGAGTGCGCGCAGGGCGTGACGTAGATCGAGTCCTTGATGCGCGCGCGGGCGCGTTCGACGTCGGCGAGGGTGATCATGTTTTCCGGATCCTGAAGTCTATTGCGCGAGCGCGCGGCGAAGATAGTCGCCGAAGTCGTCGCCCGCCTCGGGGCTCGGCAGGTTCATGTCGATGAGCAGCCGGCCAAGCCCGCCGTGGTCCTGGTCGGCCTCGGGCGCGCGCACCTTGACGCAGGCGCCGTGCCGCTGCCAGGACGGCACCGTCTGAAAATCGAGCGCGTTCTGGCGCAAGAGCTCGACCTTCTCGTCGGGGCCGAGCCCGTCGAGGATGCGCGGCACCGCCGACTGATCGGCGCCCGAGAGCGCGAGCACATGGGTGCAGTAGCGATCGATCGCGCTCACGTGCGCGTCGTCCTGCCGCCAGCGAAAATATTCGAGCGCCTGGCTCGAGTCGGAGAATTCGTAGAGGTGGGCGTCGAAGGTGACCACCTGGCCGAGGTGGAGCGACAGCTTGCCCGCCGCTTCGCCGGCGATCCGCGAGAGCAGCCGCCGTCCGTCGCCGCCGGCCGAGACCGCGTAGAGCGACATCTCGGTGCGCTCGACGAAGCCGAACGAGGCGCCGAGCGTGGTGCACAGATAGCCGAGCGTCTTCACCATCGCCTTGGCGAAGCGCGCGTCGTAGGGCCGCTCGTAGGCGGCCTCCTCGAGGAGCTGATCGAAGCGGCGCCCTTGCAGGCGCGCCACCAGCGGCCGGCCGACCGAGAGCTCATGCCCCGAGAAGATCTCGAAGGGACCGAGCTGATCTGGCAGCGTCGGATGGCGCATCGGACCGTGAGTATATCAGGTCAACCGCGGAGGATAAAGTAGAGCGCGAGGCCGAGGAAGGCGAGCGCGGCGGCGGCCACCACCAGCGCGCCGTCGAGGGATCTACCGAGCGCATTCGGTGGCGCGGGCGC
>JANWLJ010000053.1 GCA_025450955.1 Polyangium sp. (in: bacteria)
CCGCGGCCGCATCCGGTCGGCGATGAAGCCGCAGTTCTGGCAGGTGATGATCTTGGCCGTGCCGAGCCGCGTCCAGCGCAGGACCATCCGCCGCTTCTCGGCGCAGGTGGCGCAGCCCGCGCCGTCGGGCAGCTGGGTGCCGCGCCAATGGCGCAGGTAGCACGCGCGGCACATCCCCCGCCGCAGCCCGGCGGAGTCGGGCGCCCGCCGGCAGGTAACGCACTGTGCGTCCATCACGCACCAACATCGCAGGCAGGCACTGGCTGCACAACTTTTTGTGGCCGGTGTCACCTGGTTGCCACATCTCGAAGCCTCAGTGTGGGGCGTGCGCCCCCGGCGTCGCGATTCGATCGGCTTGTCGCGCGGCTTACTGCATTCGGCCCGCCGCTTGCTGCTAAAATGAAACATGAGCCTCGCACTAACTCTCCTGGTCGCCGGCGCGCTCCATGTTGCTCCTCCCGCCGCTCAGAAGAGCGAGCCGCCGCCGATCACAGCGCGGCTTTTGTGGATCGGGCCACAAGAGGCGCACGCCTCGTCGGCGCTGATCGCGCCGGTGCCGGGCTCCGACTCCGAGGTGGTGTTCTATTTCGCCGAGCCGGGCTCGAGCGTGCAAGGCGCGTCCTTCGACGCGCTCGCGTCCGAGCCGCCGACCTTCTCCGAGCTGCCCTGTCCGCTGCACGCGACCTTGCGATCGCTCGGGCGCTGGCTGATGGTGCTGCTCGCGATGGTGCTGGTCGCCGCGCTGCTCGGCTCGGTCGGCGCATCCAGACGTCCGCTGCCGCTCGCGGCGATCGCGGTGCGCCATCCGGCGCGGCCGGTTCCGCTCGTCGAGCGGCTGCTGGTGCTCGCGTGCTTGTGGTCGCCGATGCTGATGCTGCTCGGGCTGCTGCAAGCTGAGCGCGAGATGCTCTCGTCGGTGCTGCTCTGCATGGCGGCGACCGGCGGCGTGGCGGCGGCGGCGATGCTCGGCTCCCGCAGGCGGCTGGCCGCGCGGCTGCGCTGGGCGATCGAGGGTCGGCTCGGACCGCTCGCCGACGACGGACCGACGATCGTCAAGGCGGAGATCGAGCCGAAGCGCCTGGTGCCTCCGCCCGGCGTCGAGGGCCCGACGCCGTGGTATCGCGCCGACCTGACGGTCGCCGCAGCCGACGGAGAAGCGGCGCGCGTCTCGCTCGACGGCGCGCTGGTCGACGACGGCGCGGCACGCGCGCTGGTGCGGCTCGCGATGGGCCTTCCGGGAGGCGCCGCCCAGCTCACGGTGCTCGGCTGCGCCACCCGCGCTCCCGCCGACGCCGCCTCGGCCAGCCCGCTCGAGCGCCACGCGCCGACGCAGGCGCGCATCGCCACCGGCTCGGCGGGCCGCGTGCTCCTGGTCGTCGGCGCGCCCGCCGCGCTCGCCCGTCGCCTGCGCACCGAATCGCTGATCCTCTCCTTCGCTCTCGCCGCCTCGACGCTCGCCGCCTTCGTCACCTTGATCTCCTGATACACTCTTTCGAATGCTCGAGCGTCTCCGGGTCCTCACGCTGAACATCTGGAATCGGCAGGGGCCGTGGGAGGCGCGGCTGCCGCTCATCCAGCGCGAGCTCGCGACCCTCGAGCCCGACCTGGTCGGGCTTCAAGAGGTCCTGCACCACGACTCGGAGCCCGTCGACCAGGCGCTCGAGATCGCGCGCGGCGCCGGGCTCTCGTATCACGTCGCGTTCGCCTCGGCGTGGCACATCGGCGGCGGGCTGCAGTTCGGCAACGCGGTGCTGTCGCGCTTTCCGATCGTCGACGCGCGCAGCTTTCCGCTCCCCGGCGAGCCGGGCGAAGAGACCCGCGGGCTGCTCTACGCCTCGTGCGACGCGCCCTGCGGCCGCGTTCCGGTGTTCGTCACTCATCTCGATTGGCAGCTCAACCGCGGCTGGATTCGCGAGCGCCAGGTGGCGTCGATCGTCGAGAAGGTGCGCGAGCTCGCGCCGGTCGGCGAAGGCTTTCCGCCGATCCTGATGGGCGACTTCAACGCCGAGGCCGACTCCGACGAGATCCGCTGGCTGCGCGGCTACACCTCGCGGCTCGGCAAGAACGTCTACTTCGCCGACTGCTTCGCCGCCGCCGGCGACGGCACGCCCGGCTTCACCTACGCGCGCTCGAACCGGTTCGCCGCGCGCGCCCGCGAGCCCAACCGCCGGATCGACTACGTCTTCGTGCGCGGTCCCGATCGCCAGCTTCGCGGCGAGCCGCTCACCGCCCGGCTCGCCTGCACCGTGCCGACCGGCGAGGTCTTCCCCTCCGATCATTACGGCGTCTACGCCGAGATTCAGGCCGCGCCGCGCCCTCTATAAGTATGGGGGGTCGGCTCCCAGCGGGGTCAATCGACCTCAGCGAAATTGCTAAGGAAGGTCTACAGGGTGGGGGACGAGGCCCCAGAGCGCGTCTCGGGCACCATTTCGCAAAAATTTCATAACGAATTGGAATAACGCTCATTTTCTCCACGTGCAGGGAGCTGTGGGCAGCGGCACGGCGCTCGCAAACAGCGCCGACTGTCATGGGCCGTCCTACCTTCCTCGCGCTCGCTTCCGTGCTCACCCTGAGCGCGGGCTGTCTTGGCTCCTACGGGCTTCAGCCCGGCGACGGCGGGGCGAAGGACGGCGGGGTCACGATGGATCTCGCGCCGGCGGTCGATCCGACTGCCGACTATCACGCCAAGGTCGAGCCGATCCTCACCACCGCCTGCGGCGGCTGCCACAATCAGATGGGCGGCGTCGGCATCGGCTTTCTCGCGCCGCCCGACACGCTCACCTCGCTGCTCTCGTTCCCCGGCCTCGTCGGCCCGACGCCCGACGTGAGCCGCATCTACGTCAAGGGCACGCACGAAGGTCCGGCGCTCACCGCGGATCAGAAGCCGATCGTCGCCGCGTGGATCAGCGAGTGGAACGTCTTCAAGCCGGCGCCGATGGACGCGGGCGCGCCCAAGCCGTACATCAAGCCGTTCGTGCCGGTGATGGGCGCCAACAGCGTCGATCTCTCGGTGCTCGATTCGACGCTCGCCGGGATGACCATCACCTTCACCGCGCAGCTCGTCGGCACGAGCACGCTCGAGCTCACCCAGCTCATGGTCCACAGCGCGCCGACGATGGGCGTCCATATCGCGCACCCGCTGTTCGTCACCTGGGACGCGCAGTACAACCCGACGCCCGATCCGGTCGACAGCTTCTCGAACGACGATCAGACCGTCAACGCCAACGACACGCAGCCGCTCGGGCCGGGCCAGCTCTTCCTTCAGGGCTACGCGACCGGCGACATGATCAACATCGTCTTTACCACCATCGAAGCGAAGATGGGCACGCTCGGCGACGGCGGGGTGGTGGGCTCAGGCTGCAAGAACGTCGGCTCGTTCACCATGAACGCGGTGCCGCAGCTCAACGGCTCGTCGGGCCTGGGGCTCAACTGCGCGAGCTGCCACGCGGGCGGCAACCAGAGCGCGACCACCGCGTTCAGCATGGTGGGGCTGACCAGCGCGCCGGCGATGGCCTGCGCGAGCGTGCGCGGCGAAGTGTCGCCGACCTCGCCTTCGATGAGCACCCTCTTCAAAAACGTCGACGCCAACTCCGGCGTAGCCCATCAAGGCGGCAAGCTGTCGGCGGGCGATCTGACGACGTTCACCAATGCAGTGACCATCTGGATCAACGCGGAAAAATGACGGGAGCGAGGCCGACCATGCGCAAGAACATCTGGATGACACTGGTCGCGTTCGGCAGCGCGGCGCTTTGGGCGGGCTGTCTCGGCAGCGCGCCGACGGGCACCGGCATGCAGCCCGGCACCACCGGCACGGGCTCGGGCACCGGCGCCGGCACCGGTTCGGGCAACGGCGCGACCGGCGGCTCGACGACGCCGGCGGAGAATCCGGTGCTGGCGGCCCGGCAGATCGACTACAACCAGGCGCTCAGGACCGCGGCGATCAAGCTGGTCGGCGCGCTGCCGACCGTCGACGAGATGTCGGCGGTCAAGGACGCCACCACCTACTCCGCGCAGATCGACAAGTACCTGGCCGATCCGCGGCTGGCCCGTCAGCTTCAGTCCTACTTTCAGGACATGATGAAGATGGGCGGCTCGCTCAACGCGACCGCCAACGGCCAGACCTCGACGGTGGATCTGAACGCGGCGCCGACCTTCGCCGCCGAGCTGGTGATGAAGGATCGGCCGATCACCGATCTCTTCACCGCCACCGACAACACCTGCCCGACGCTCGATCCCAAGACCGGCACCTTCACCGACGCGGCCTGCCCGCAGTCGAACGGGCAGCCGACGGTCGGCATCCTCACCGACGCGGGCGCGATGGCGCAGTTCTACTCGAACATGGCGTTCCGCCGGGTGCGCTGGATTCAGGAGTCGTTCGTCTGCACGCGCTTCCCCGCCGAGTACGGGACCGCGCCGAAGCAGATGGGCTCGGGACAGTACGTGAGCCCGTGGCCGTTCACCTCGATCGAGGGCGGCACCGATCCTTCGGTCGCGCCGATCAACTTCCAGGACACCTCGTCGGTGATCTGCGCCAACTGCCACACCACGATGAATCACATCGCTCCCTTGTTCGCGCAGTTCGACGCGGCCGGCGCGTTTCAGACGACCATTCAGGTCATGACCCCGACGCCGAAGAGCCCGATCACCCAGCTCACCGATTGGCTCCCGGCCGGCCAGACGCAGCTCGCCTGGCGCTTTGGGCAGCCGGTGAGCAACCTGACCGATCTCGGCGCGGCGATGGCGAAGGATCCGGATGTCGCCGACTGCCAGGTGGCGCGCGCTTGGAACTGGGCGATGTCGAAGGACGACATCGTCAACGACCTCGAGGTGGTGCCGACGAGCACGATCTCGACGCTCGAGCAGCTGCTCACCACCAGCGGCTACAAGCTCAAGCCGGTGCTCAAGGCGATCTTCACCAGCGACGACTTCGTCAAGTTTTAGCGAATGAGCGAAGCGAATGAGCAGTGGATCGAACGGAATACTCGCCGCCCAGCGGGCGGCGGCTACGAACCTGCGGAGCAGGTGAGGAGAGTGACGCCATGTTTCGCACACTCAGCAAGATGACGGCCCTGCTCTTCCTCGTCTCGGGCGCGGGCTGCCTCGGCAGCGCGCCGACCGGCAGCTCCAACCCGGCCCCGGTCGGCGATCCGAGCTCCACCGGATCTGCCGGCGGCGCGTCGGGCGGGTTCGGGCTGGCGCCGCAGACCTCGGCGGGAGGCCAGGACAACACCTTCAACCACGACAACGGTGACGAGATCGATCCGTTCGAGGTGCTCGCGCGCATCGAGCAGGAGGGGCCGCCGGAGATCTCGAGCCGGCTGCACTCGTGCCAGAAGATGAAGTATGAGACGCTGGGGACGGTGCTCACCTCGCTCGGCGTCGACATGAACAAGCAGTCGACGCCGCCGTCGGCGGGCCAGCTCTACCAGGGCGGCGCGCAGGCGATGGGCGCGCCGAACTACCTGGCGCGGGTCGCCGAGTCGACGGAGAACACCACCGCGGGCGCGACCAAGCTGTTCGATATCTTCACCCAGGCGGCGCCGGAGATCATCGCGGCGATGCCGAACCAGGCGCAGTGCCAGGTGGCGGGGCAGCCGACCCAGATGTTCGACGCCAACGGCCAGTGCACGCAGGCGGGCATCAGCTGCCTGACCGGCGCGCCGGCGTCGCAGGCGCAGGTCGACTTGTGCAACCAGGCGCTCACCCAGGCGTCGTCTGCCGCGCTCGGTCAACAGATCGCGGTGGCGACCATCCTGGCTGCTGCGCACACGTGTGAATAAGCGAAGGCCGGACGAAGGCGAGGCGCAAAGGAGCTCATCATGGGAACGCGACGTAAATACATCGACATCCCGGACCACGCCCGTCGAGACTTCATCAAGTGGACGATCGGTCTCGGCGCCGCGCTCGGCCTGCGCCCGTGGAAAGTGTTCGAGGTCAATGAGAGCGTAGTCGGCCCGGCGGTGGCGCAGCAGGCCTCCTGCTCGTCGGTGAACCGCTTCGTCGGCAACATCATGGGCAACGGCGGGCTGGCGTGGATGACCCAGCTCTGGCCGTTCGTCGAGCAGGCGACCACCGGTGGCGCGTCGTATTACATGACGAACAAGGCCACCGATCAGGTGGTCGCCGACGGCGATCATCCGTTCAAGCTCGGGCCGGACGCGCCGACCTTCGGCGGCCGGAAGATGACCGGCTATCTCTGCGGCACGAACGAGACCCACACCAACAAGCCGACCACGTCGTCGACGGTGGCGGCGGGCGTCGGGATGTTCGCGGCGGTCTCCGCGCTTCAGACCACCGCGCCGACGCTGGTGCCGTCGATCGGGATCGGCGCGCTGCCGTACGGCAACGCGGCGGGCGCGCCGATGATCGCGTCGGTGGCCAATCCGCAAGGGATGGTCGACCTGTTCAACTCGGCGTCGTCGACGGCGGGCGGCGCGCTGGTGAACTCGGGCGACGCGGCGCTGTTCGAGGCCTACTACAAGGCGAACCTCGGGCTGCGCGCAGCGGCGGGGCGGGCGACGATGACCTCGGGACTGATCACGGGCAAGGTGGCGGCGAACCTGCTCGGCAAGAACCTGGCGAGCCAGCTCCGCCCGACCGCGGCCGATCTCAGCCGCTACGGCATCACCGCCGGCACGCCGAGCAAGGTGGCGAACATCGCCAACACGCTCATCACCACGGTCAAGGCGTTCAAGCTCAACCTCACCAACTCGGTGCTCCTGCCGGGCATGAACGACGATCCGCACGGCGCGTTCGGCGACATGCCCACTCTGCAGTCGACGGTCAAGGCGCTCGGTCAGATCTGGGAGTCGTTCATGAACGACCTCATGGCCGAGCCCGACTCGCTGTGCGCCGGCGCCAAGCTCGGCGACAACACGGTCATCGCCTGGGTCGGTGACACGCTCAAGGATCCGTTCACCCCGAGCGGTTGGCCCGACGGCACGCCGAAGAACTCGAACGCGATGTGGGTGTTCGGCGCGAGCCAGCTCCGCGCGGGTTGGTTCGGACAGATGAAGGGCGACGGCACCGTCGAGACCTTCGATCCCACCACCGGCGCGAACGTCGCGGGCGGCTCGTCGGCGGCGATGGCCGGGCCGGCGGGCGCGGCGGTGCTCTACGCGGTGGCCAAGGGCGACATGCGGCGGGTGCAGGACTTCTATCGCGGACCCGCCATCGACGGGTTGGTGGTGCCGAAGCAGATGTAGCGCGGGACGACGTCAGGTCGGCGCCGGCTGGGCAGTGAACCCCCCTCCACTGCTTTGCCGGCGCCTTTTTTTTCTTCGACCGCGTACCATTCGCGCATGCGGGCGATTGTGATTCGGGAAGCGGGGGGGATCGAGAAGCTGTCGAGTGAGGAGTGGCCGTCACCGACGGTGGGGACGGGGCAGGTGCGGCTCAGGGTGCGGGGGTGCGGGGTCTGTTATCGCGACCTGCTCGATCGCGAGGGCAAGTATCCGTTCATGAAGCGGCCGGTGGTGACCGGCCATGAGCTGGCCGGGGAGATCGTCGAAGTCGGTCCTGGCGTGGATGGGTTTGCCGTCGGCGATCGGGTGGCGGCGACCCATCGGCCGGCGTGTGGCGCGTGCGCGCGCTGCCAGGCGGGCGACGAGGCGGCCTGCATCGGATCGCCGATCTCGTATGGGCTCACCGTCGACGGAGGCTACGCCGAGGAGGCGCTGGCGTGGGCGGCGTCGCTCGTGCGCGTGCCGGAAAATGTGCCGCTCGACGAGGCGTGCTTTCTCCACTGCACCGCCGGCGTGGCGCTGCGGGCGCTTCGGGCTCACGCGCAGCTCAGCGCGGGCGAGACGGTGGTGATCACCGGCGCGTCGGGCGGAGTCGGCGTGCACGCGATGCAGGTCGCGAAAATTCTCGGCGCCAAGGTGGTGGCGGTGACCTCGAACGCGAGCAAGCAGGAGGCGCTCACCGCGCTCGGCGCCGACGAGGTGGTGCTCGCGGGCGCCGACGGGAGCTTTCACAAAGAGGTGCTCAGGCGCACCGGCGGCGCGGACGTCGCGCTCGAGCTGGTGGGCGCGCCGACCTTCAACGCGTCCTTGCGCTCGCTGCGGCCGGGCGGGCGGCTGGCGCTGGTCGGCAATGTCACCGCCGCGCGCGTCGACGTCAATCCCGGCTATCTCATCCTGCGCGAGATCTCGGTGCATGGATCGTCCTCGGCGTCGCGCGCCGATCTCACCGAGGTGCTCGGGTGGGCGGCGTCGGGACGCCTGAAGCCGATCGTCGCCGCGCGGATGAAGCTCGACGACGCGCGCGCCGCGCAGAGCCGGCTCGCTGACAAGAGCGTGGTCGGCCGGATCGTGCTCGTGCCATAAGAGGCGCGCGACCCGCGCGGCTACGGATGATGCGCGAGCAGATAGCTCTTCACCGTCTGGCCCCAGGCGGTCGGCACCAGGCTCGCAGCGTCGTGGGTGATGGTGAGTAGATCCGGAGTGCAGTCGCTGTAGGGCTCGAAGTCCCACGCGAGGTTCGGGATCTGCTTGGCCTCGACGTCGGCGTAGAAGGCGGCGCTGTCGGCGAGGCTTCCATACTCGCCGAGGATCACCGGGAGGTTCGGGTAGGTGTACGAGCTCGTCAGAGGCGGGTAACCGTGGATTTCGTACACCACGTTGTCGTAGGCGAGCGGCGTGGTGGCGTAGAAGCCGATGTCGCTGGTCCAGCCGTTTCCCTGCACCGACACGAGGTGGTGCGGCACGCCGAGCTGATCCTCCTCTTTTCGAATGACGCCGACCGCGTGATCCATCGCGGCGGCCAGCGCCGAATTGGACACCTTGTTGCCGCCCGGCTCGTTCGACAGGCCGAAGAGGACGAACGGCGAATGGGCGAAGCTGTCGACCATCGCCACGTAGGTCGCGTCGGTGGCGCTCGAGGGCACGCCGGTCGCTTCCGGATCGCCGTCGACGGTGTCTTCGTCGACCATGCTCGCGTCGCTGCGCAGCGAGAGCAGGACGTATACGCCGGGATGGGCGCCGATCGCATCGATGACGTTGGTCATCGATTTCTGGTAGGCGCCGGGCGTGGCGCTCCAGCTCACCACCGACGGGTAGCTGTCCATGCCGAGCGAGACGCGGACGAAGTTGGGCTTCCAGTCGCTGATCAAGCTGCCCGCGATCGTCTCGAGCGTAGTTTCGGCGTCGCTCATCGCGAGCGTGTTGTTGAAGCCGCACAGAAACAGGTCATCGAGGTTGACGCCGCGGCCCATCCACTGCGTGCCGCCGCCCTGGCCGTCCGCGACGTAGATCGCGTTGCCGCGGGTGTAGAGCCAGCCGCCCGGCAGCCCCGCGCCACCGTCGGTGGTGGACGGCGCCCCGTCGGAAGGGGAGCTCGCGTCGGCGGGGCCGAGCTGCGCTGCGTCGGGTGTCCCGCCGTCGCCGGGGGCCATTGCGTTTGTGCCGGAGCAGCCGGGCGCACCGATCCCGAGGCATACCGAGACGCATACAGTGATTCCCGCAAATGTATTTCGCAGCATTCTTTGAAGCTATCATCGTCGCGGCAAAGAGGGCGTATGATGATATGGCGTGCGCCTGTTCTGGATCATTCTCGCGGTGCTGGTGCTCGCGACGGCGGCGGGCGCGGCGCCGGCGCCTGTCGACGCCGTGAATCGGGCGCGCGCGCACTACGAGATCGGGCTCGGGATGTATCGTCTCGGAGATTATCAGGGCGCGCTGCGCGAGTTTCTCGCCGGGTATGAGCTGACGCGCAAGCCGGGTTTTCTCCTCAACGCCGGACAGACCTATCGCAAGCTCCACGATCTGGTCCACGCCCGCGAGCTGTACCGGCGCTATCTGGCGCAGGCCGCGCCGGAGGATCCGGCGCGCGCGCAGGTGCAGCAGGTGCTCGCCGAGCTCGAGGCGGAGCTGCGCACGCAGACAAAGGCGGCGACCCCGCCCGAGGTGCCGCCGGATTCGTCCCTGCCGCCGTCCGCGCCCTCGACCGCGCCGCCGATCGCACCCTCCATCGCGTCGCCGGCCGCGCCGCGCCCGGAGGCGAGCCCGCCGATGGCGATTGAAAAAACCGCGGCCGCTCCACGCCCGAAACGATCGCGCGCGCTCAGGATCGCCGGGCTCACGCTCGGGATCGCCGGTGTCGGAGCGCTCGGTGGCGGTCTCGGCTCGGCGCTCGCCGCCGACCAAACCGCGCGCGAGCTCAACGCGCTCGATCG
>JANWLJ010000054.1 GCA_025450955.1 Polyangium sp. (in: bacteria)
GCCGCCGGCTGCTCTATGCCGGGGACGTGAATCCGCTCTCCGGGCGCGCCGTCGAGCCGGCGCAGGTGCGCGGCTGTGACGCGATCTTTTTCGATGCGCCGCTCGCGCCGCTTGTGCGCGCGCTGCCGCCGCGCGAGGAGGTCGAGGCCGCGCTGATCCTGGAGGTGCGGCGCGCGCTCGACGAGGGGAAGCATCCGCTCGTGCTCGCGCCCGCGCTCGGCGGCGCCGGGGAGGTGGCGATCCTGCTCGAGCAGGCGAAGGTGCCGTTTCGCGCCCACCGCAAGATCGCGGCGCTGCTCTCGGCCTATCGCCGCTTCGACGCGCCGATCGAGGTTGCGCCGGCGCGGGTGCGCCGCTTCGAAGGATCGCTATCGCCCGGCGAGGCGCTGCTCTGGCCGCTCGAGCTTTCGCCCCCCGCGCTCGACGGGGCGCGCCGCCTCCACGTCTCGGGCGAGGCGCTCGATCCCGCCTTCGCGCCCGCCGGGAGCGCGGCCTTTCCGCTCTCCGATCACGGCGATCTGCCGTCGCTGATCGGGTTCGCCAAGGACACCGGCGCCCGCGACGTCTACCTGCTCGCCGCCCAGCTCACCGACGAGGTCGCGCGCGCGTTTCGCGCCCGGCGGCTGCGCGTCCACGCGCTCTTTGCGCCCGAGCAGACCCAGCTCTTCGCCCCCTCGTAACATCGCGCGGCGCTTTGCCTTGTCGAGGGTCCCGCGATACACTAGCCGGCCATGAGTCGGCCTGTGCTGTTCAGTTTCATCTCGGGTAGCGTGCTGGTGGTCGCCGTAGTGCTCTTTTTGGTCGCGCAGCACGACGCTGCGGCGCGCGCGATTTTGATGGCGCCGGTGCTGGTGGTGGCGGGGATCGGCGCGATTCCGGTCTATCTCTCCTGGCACCGCGCGCAGAAGCTCGAGCAGCAAGAGGTCGAGATCGACAATCAGGAGCGGATGGTCACCGAGGCCACCGCCGGGGTCGCCGAGCTGCGCGCGACCATCGATCAGCAGCTCAGCGCGATCGAGGAGACCTCCGCTTCGCTGCACCAGATGACCGCTTCGCTCAAGCAGATCGCCCACTCGGTCGAGGTGCTGGCGGTCGGCGCCGAGGAGGCCTCGTCGTCGATCCTCGAGATGGCGGCGGCCAACGACGAGGTGGCGGAGAACATGCTCAACCTCGCCGCCAGCGTGCAGCAGTCGGCGACCTCGATCGAGGAGATGACCTTCTCGATCAAAGAGGTGGCCAAGAACGTCGAGGCGCTCTCGTCGACGGCGGAGGAGACCTCCTCGTCGATGAACGAGATGGACATCTCGATCCGCCAGGTCGAAAACAACGCCAACGAGACCGCGCGGCTCTCCGAGGAGGTGTCGCGCGCGGCCAACGTGGGCGCGCAGTCGATCGGCCACACCATCGACGGCATCAACAAGATCAAGGGCTCGTCCGAGGAGACGGTGAAGATCATCTCCAACCTCGGCGGCAAGATCGGCGAGATCGGAAAGATCCTCGAGGTGATCGACGACGTCGCCGAGCAGACCAACCTGCTCGCGCTCAACGCCGCGATCATCGCCGCGCAGGCCGGCGAGCACGGCAAGGGGTTCGCGGTGGTCGCCGACGAGATCAAAGATCTCGCCGAGCGCTCGGCCACCTCGACCAAAGAGATCGCCGATCTGATCAAGGGCGTGCAGAAGGAGTCGGAGAACGCGATCGGCGCGGTCGAGCGCGGCGCCCGCTCCGTCGAGGAGGGGGTCAAGGTGTCGCATCAGGCCGAGGACGCGCTCAAGCGGATCCTCGAATCGGCCGACCGCTCGACCCAGATGGTGCGCGAGATCGCGCGCGCCACCGTCGAGCAGGCGCGCGGCTCCAAGCAGGTCACCGACGCGATCCACTCGATCGCCGAGACCGTGCAGCAGATCGCGAGCGCCACCGGCGAGCAGGCCAAGGGCTCCGAGCAGATCATCCGCTCGGCCGAGAAGATGCGGGCGATCACCAAGCATGTCGAGCGCTCCTCGCAGGAGCAGACCCGCGGCGGCAAGCAGATCACCAAAGCGATCGAGTCGATCTCCGAGATGGTGTCGCAGCTCAACTCGGCGCAGCGGGAGCAGGCGCGCGGCGGCGAGCAGATCCTGCAGGCCGTCGAGCAGCTCCGCGACGTGACCCGCAACCAGGAGAGCCGCTTCGACGAGCTGGCCCGCACCGTCGAGACGCTGCGCAAGTCCGCCGAGTCGGCTCGCCTTCGCGTCCGCGCGTGATAGACTAATCGCATGTTCAACCTCGGTATGGGCGAGCTCCTGATCATTTTGGTGATCGCTCTTCTGTTTCTCGGACCGTCGAAGCTGCCGGAGGTGGCCTCCAGCCTCGGCAAAGCGATCCGCAGCTTTCGCAAGGCGACCAGCGATCTGAAGGATTCGCTCGAGGTCGACGACTCGATCAAGGCGCCGATCCGCGAGCTCAAGGCCGCGCTGCGCGACGAGCCGGTGCCGGTCAAAGTGCCGGCGATGTCGCCGCAGCCGCCGGTCGCGCAGACCGTGCCGCTGTCGGCGAATCTCTCCGCCTCCGCGCCGGCGCCGACCGCGCCGCCCGCCGCCCCGGCGGTAAAAACCAACAAGACCTGAAATGGCCGACGCGCTGCCAGCGCTGCCCGAATCCGCCGAGACGCCCGAGGCGCCGAACGAGGGCGACGCCAAGCGGATGTCGTTTCTCGAGCACCTCGTCGAGCTGCGCACCTGCCTTCGCAACTCGGCGATCGCGGTCGCGGTCACCACCGGGATCGCCTACCTGTTTCGCGAGCAGCTCTTCGCGCTGATGGCGCGGCCGCTCATCGACGCCTGGGTCCACGCCGAGAAGGTGGCCGGGATCGGCAAGCCGGAGCTGGTCTTCACCTCGCCGATCGAAGCGTTCATGGTGCTCTTCAAGCTGTCGATCCTGGTCGGGGTGTTCGGCGCCTCGCCGATCATCTTCCGCGAGATCTGGCGCTTCATCTCGCCCGGCCTCTACCCGAAAGAGCGACGCTGGGGGCTCGGCTTCATCGTCGCGTCGGTGGTGCTGTTCGTCGGCGGCGCGGCGTTCGCGTACATCCTGGTCCTGCCCGAAGGCTACAAATATTTCCTCGGCTACTCGCAAGAGAGCATGGGCGTGATCAAAGAGGTGCTCGGCCACTCGATCGACGTGCGGCTGTCGACGCCGTTCGACATCAAGCCGATGATCACGATGGACGAGTACTTCGGGCTCACCTCGATGCTGCTGCTCGTCTTCGGCAGCGTGTTCGAGCTGCCGCTGGTCTTGTCGGTGCTGGCGATGCTCGGGATCGTCTCGGCGCGCCAGCTGTGGAAGTGGAACCGCTACGCGGTGGTGCTGTTCGCCTTCGCCGGCGCGATCCTCACCCCCGGCGACATGATGATCTCGCAGCTCGCGATGACCGGCTCGCTCACCATCCTGTACAACTTGAGCATCCTGCTCGCGGTGATCGTCGGGCGAAAACGAAAACGCGAAGCCGCGGCCGCGGAGAGCGCGCTCGTCGAGAGCCCCTAGGTCGCGCGGAACCAGCCGGCGACCACCGCGCCGCCGACGAGGAGCCAGATCGCGATGGTGCGGAGCGCGGCCTTGTCGGAGAGATCTTCGGCCTGCGCGTCGAGCTGCGCGGCGAGCGCTTGCTTGTCCTCGGCGTTCCAGTAGCGGTTGCGATTGGCTTCGGCGCGCACCTCGGCGACGCGGCGCTCGGCGCGGTTGGCGTAGGGCTGCGCGATGAGCCAGCCGACCAGGAGCCCGAGCACCAGGCCGGCGCCGATGCGCACGAGCGGCTGGCGCCGCAATGCGCCCTTGAGCAAACGGCCCGGGATCGGCCGATTCTCCTCGACGCAATCGGGGCACGGATTCAAAAGATCGTGCCGCTCGCAGCGGGTCGGCTCGGCCGGCGCGGGCGCGCTCGGCGCAAGCGGCGCGGCGCTGCGAACGATCGGGGCGGGCGCGTCGACCTCGATCAGGAGCGGCGCGGCTTCGATCGGGGGCGGGCGAAAGCGCGCATCGTCATCGCCGCCGTCTGAAGAGGGCGGCGCCACGTTACGCCAGGTCGATCACGATCACCCGATGGCTCGGCTCCGACTCCGAATCGTCGTCGTAACCGGAGGCGCCGGGAGCGCGGGTGCGCGGCTCCGGCACGGCGAGCGGAAGCTGAAGCGGATAGGGCTCGGGCTCCCACTCGGGAGCGTCCGAGTCGAGGGTGAGGCGCCGATTCCCTGCGAACCGATTACTCATGTGCGTGGGCCCCGCTGGCTGGCTCATCATAACACACGATCTTCTTTTGCGCGAGGCAGAGCAGGCGCGAACACGCGTCGGTTTTGCACGTGTGAAGCTCGTCACCTCGAGAAAACTTGACCCGCGCGATCGCGGCTCCTACGGTGAAGGAGAGAACACTCGGAGGTCGCGCACCCATGCGAAGCCCGGTCACGGTCAGTCGCAACCGGTTCTCCCTCAAGGCCTCGCACCACCGGCTCAGCCTGAGAGTTTCCCACCGCCGCGACGGGACCGCTGCCGGTCCGGTGGCGCAGGGAGAGGAGCGCGAGCGTTACATCGCGCCACCGAAGCGGCGACGTTAGCCGCCCGCGAGCTTGCGCTGGGCGAGCTCGAGCGAGCGCTGCGCTTCGTTGTTGTTGGGATCGAGCCGCAGCGCCTTCTTGTACTCGAGGATCGCGTCTTTGGGACGGTCGAGCTTGTAGTAGGCCTGCCCGAGGAGCAGAAGAAAGCGCGGCCGGCTCGGTGAGAGCTTGAGCGCCTGCTTGAGGTGGACCGCGGCGCCGCTGTAGTCGCCCTGCTCGAAGGCGACCTCGCCGAGGCCGGCGTAGGCGTCGGGGCTGCGCGCGTCGAACTCGCGCGCCTTCTGGAAGTTGCTGGCGGCGGCGCCGAGCTCGCCGGCGTTGAGCTTCTGCCGGCCGAGCTTGATGAAGAACTCGGCCTGCGCCGACTGCGCGGGCGCGCTCGACTTCGGCGCAGCGGCGAACGGATCTTTGAAGCCGGGCGGCAAGCTCTTGGGCGCGCGCTCGGCGACCCGCTTCGGGTGCTCGCTCTTGTCGGTTTTCTCCGCCTTGGCGGTCTTCTCGTGCGCGATCGGCGGCGGGCCTTTTTCGGCTCTGGCCGGCCGCTCCGCTTTCGGCGCCACCGCCAGCGCGGGCGCGCTCGGCGTCGCTTTCGGCGTCGGGGCCGCGGCTGCCGGAGCCGGCGCAACCGGTTTGACCGGCGCTGCGGGCGTCGGAGCGGCGGTCGGATTCGCCGCGGGGGTCGGAGCGGCCGCGGGCGCGGGCGTCGGAGTTGGCGCCGTCGCGGGCTTCGGCGCGGCGGGCTGCGCCGCGGTGGGCGCGGGCTCGGCCGATTCGCCGGGCGTCGATTGGTGCGCGGGCTTGGGCAGAAGCGCGATCACCACGCCCACCACCAAGAGGAGCCCGCCGATCACGCCGCCGATGATCACGCCGGAGCGATTCTTGACCGGCTCGAACTCATCGTCGTCGTAGCTCATCACCCCGTCGGGCTTGCGCGCGACCTGGCCGAACTGCCCCGAGTCGCTGAACCACTCGCCGGTCGGGTCCTTCGGATCTTTGAACGGATCCTTCGGGTGATCTTTTTCCTTCGCCTCTTTGTGGTCTTTGCCGTCCTTGCCGCGATCGCGGGCCGGCTCTTTGTGGCCGCCTTTGGCGCGCGGCGCGTGGGCGGCGGCGGGGGCGTGAACCGGGGCGGGCGCGGGAGTAGCGGCGACGGGCGTGGGCGCGGAGGCGACGGGCGCGGAGGCGGCGAGCGCCTCGGGCTCCATCTTCTGCACCGGGATCGTCGCCGCATCATCGGCGAGCTGCACCGACGGCAGCTCGACCTTGGGCGCCGGCTGCCGCTCGGGCTGGGTGCGCTCCTGCGACGGCGACTCCACCACCACCGACGGCACATTGGCCGCCTGCGCGGGACGCGCCGGTTGAGCGCTCATCTCTCCCGACGTCGCCTTGGCCGGCTCGTTCGAGACCGGCGCCGGCTCGGGCGGGCGGATCGCGCCGAACATCAGCGTCTCTTTGGCGTGCGGCTCGTGGGCCGGTCGCGCAGCCGGCCTGGCCGGCGCCGGCGCGGTGCTCGCGAGCTGCTCACCGACCGCCTTGAGCGCCGAGAGCTTGTCCTTGGCCGCGCGCTCCTCGGCCTCGAGCGCCGACGGGCCCTTCTGCGCGCGCACGCAGGCGAGCAGCTTCATCACCGAGACGAAGCGATCTTCGGCGCGCTTGGCGAGCGCGTGCTGCAGCACCTCGTCGAGCCAATCGGGGCAGTCGGCGCGCAGCGTGCGCAGCTTGGGGACCGCCGCGTCGAGGTGCTTCTGCAAGACCTCGAAGGTGCCGCTGCCGGTAAACGGCGGCGCGCCGGTGAGCATCTCGAACGCGATCACGCCGAGCGAATAGATGTCGGCGCGCGGATCGACCGTCTCGCCGCGCGCCTGCTCGGGCGACATGTAGCGCGGATCGCCGAAGGTCATCCCGAGCGCGGTCTGCTTGGCCTCCGCCGACGGCAAAACCAGCTTGGCGAGCCCGAAGTCGAGCAGCTTGACGAAGTCGGCGCGCGTCTTTCGGGTGGTGAGAAAGACGTTGCGTGGCCGGAGGTCGCGATGGACGTAGCCGAGCCCGTGCGCCTCCATCAGCGCCTCGCCCACCTGGGTGACGATGTCTATCACCCGCGGCAGGGCGAGCTTGCCTTCGCGCTCGAGCACCCGCGCCAGGGTCTCGCCCTCGAGGTACTCCATCGCGAAGAACAGCCGCTTGTCGTCGGCGCGCCCGAAGTCGAGCACCTGCAGGATGTGCTCGTTGTCGATCTCGCCGACGGTGGTGGCCTCGCGGCGGAAGCGCTCGATCGCGGAGTCGTCCTGCGAGAGCTGGTGATGGAGGATCTTCACCGCCACCTTCTTGCGCAAGGTGGTGTGCTCGCCGCGGTAGATGGTGCCGGCGCCGCCCTGGCCGATCTTCTCGACGAGCAGATACCGTTCGGCGACCACCTTGCCGAGCATCGGATCGTTGCCCGGCGCCACCGCCGGCGTGCCGCACTTGGGACAGAAGCGGGCGTCGCCGGGCTGCGGCTCGCCGCACTGGGTGCAGTGTCTCACCATGGCGCCGAGTTCCTAGCACGACAGGGCGCTTGGCGCTTCAGCGTTCGGCGCATCAGAATCGTCCCCCCACCGTCGCCATCGCGCCGCCGCCGAGGAGCGGAGCGACCGAGACGTTCGACACCGCGGCCGACTGCGGGTGGCGCGGCGGATGGTGCGCGGTGTACCAGTCGAGCACGAACAGCGCCGCGCCGGCGGCCAGCCCACCGACGCCGAACGCGACGAGCGCGCCGCCGCCGCCGCCGGTGTTGTAGACGTTCTTGCAGAACTTGTGCGGATCCTGGCCGTTCGGCGGCGTGCAGGTCGGGTTGCCGTCGATGACCACGAGCGGGATGCCGATCGCGAGGCCGACCACGCCGGCCGCGAGCGAGCCGATCGCCACCGGCCGCCAGGGAAAGCGTTTGCGCTCGGTGGTCGTCACCTGAGCGGCGACCGGAGCCGGCGCCGCGGCCGGAGGCGGCGGGCTCGCAGGTGGCGGCGGAGCCGGAGGCGGCGGCTCGGGCGGCGCGGCGACCGGAGGCGGCGGAGTGGGAGCGGGCGCGGCAGCGACGGGAGACGGAGCGGGCGCCGACGAGATCAGCTTCTGCGCCGCCTTGGTCACCGCCTCTTCGGCCTCGTGCTGGGTGCAGATGTCGCACTCGTCGTTGACGTTGCCGATCGGGCGGCCGGCGGCGTCGAGCAGGGTGAGGCGGATGGTGTAGTCCTTGCCGGCGATCACGATCTCGCTGCCGACGTTCTCGTCGGTGCGGAGCGCCATCGCCACCCGCGCGGCGCACGGGCCGGCGCCGCTACAGGTGAGGAGCTCCGCCGAGCTGCCGAGGCGCATGCGCACCTCGCCGGCCGAGATCGCATCGGCGCCGCCGGCGGTCAGGCCGCGGGTGACCGCGTCGTGGAAGCGATTACGCAGCTCGGGGTTGGCGGTCGGGCGCAACACCGGCACCAGCGCGGCCGCGCGCGGGGCCGCGTGCGACTGGCCGGCAACCCCCATCGCCGCGACGGCGATCACCACCGCGAGGAGGCGTCGTCCGGGAGAGGCTGACATGGTCGGGGAGCATATCATGGTGGCCCTCAGGTGACATCCGCTACCCGCCCGATCGTTCCTTGTGCAGCCGGCGCACGATTTCCTCGAAGGCGCCGCGGTCGATGAGGCCGCGATCGACCAGCAGCTCGATGAGCGCCTGGAGCTTGACGCCGGCGTCGGCCTCGTCGGTGACGCTGTGGTGCGGCTGGGTGGTCGGCTCGGCGCGCGCGGCCGGGGTGCCGGTCTCGGCGCCCGCGCCAAACGGCGGCCGCCTCGGGATCATCTTGGTGATCACCCCGCGGTAGTGGCGGTGCACCGCGTCCTCGAGCTCGCTCACCCGCGCCACCAGCGGCATCAGATCGCAGCCGGTCGACAGCTCGATCTCGTCGACCGCGTCGAGGTCGAGCGGGTCGGCCATCGCCACCCGGATCACCCGACGGGTGGGCGCGCGCTCGACGGTGAGCGGCAACAGCCGCCGCGCGCTGGCGAGGTCGTAGGGCACCTCGCGGATCGCGTCATCGTCGACCGGCTCGTGCTCGAGATCGACCCGCGGAAGGTGCAGCCTGCGGACCAGCATCTCGGCCAGCGCCTCGTCGGTGAGCAGCCGCTCTTCGACCAGCGCGCGAGCCAGCGAGACTCCGGCGCGGCGGGCCTGGCGGCGCGCCTGACGCAGGCTGGGCTCGTCGAGCAGCCCCTCTTCGAGCAGCAGATCCTCGAGGCTGCGGCGCATTCAGCCGCCGTTTTGTCCGGCGTGGCGCGCGACGAAGCGGCGGATGCGCTCGGCCTCGGGCTCGGCCAGCTCGACGAAGCGCAGCCCCATCCCGAGCTCGGCCTCGGCGGCCGCGGCGTTGACGATCTCGGCGCGCACCCGAAGCGGCTCGGCCTCGTCGGGGAGGGTGAACTGGAGGCTCACCATCGTGCCGATCGGATGGGGAATCGTCCGCTCGAGGAAGATCCCGCCCTCGGACAAGTTGGCGGCGCGCTGGAAGTAGAGCCCGCCCGCGCTCGACTCCTCCACCCACATCTTCACCGGGATGCGCGCGCCGGTGCGGCGATCCGAGTCCGTCACGCGAACAGCTCTAACAGGCCGCGCCGCGCGAATCAAGCGCCCGCCATGTTATGGTGGAGGGCGGGGGTCGCTGGAGGTTCACATGCGCTTCGGTTTGATCTGCGCGCTCGGCCTTTCTCTCTCCGCGCTCGGCTGCACGTTCTCCAATCCGGGCCTGATAAGTGACGCCGGCAGCGACGCGGGCGCCGATGCGGCCGTGACCACCTGCGGCGACGGGGTGCTCGACCCGAGCGAACAGTGCGACGACGGCAACACCGTCAACGGCGACGGCTGCCAGGCCGACTGCACCTTCACCTGCGTCTCCGACGGGCAGTGCGACGATCACGATCCGTGCACCGGCACCGAGAGCTGCACCGCCCAGCACACCTGCCTGGCCGGCACGCCGCTCGCCGACGGCGCCTCATGCGGCGCGGGCCACATTTGCAAAGGCCAGAGCTGCCAGGCCGCGAGCTGCGGCGACGGCATCGTCACCGCGCCCGAGGAGTGCGACGACGGCAACGCCATCGACGGCGACGGCTGCGACAGCGACTGCACCTTCTCGTGCGTGTCGAGCGATCCGGCGCGGAGCTGCACGCCCACCGACGGCTGCACCGGCCCCGGCACCTGCGATGACGCGAGCCACGTTTGCGCCCCCGGCGTCGCGCTCCCCGACGGCACCGCCTGCCCGCAGGACTCCACCAAGAAGTGCATGGGCGGCGTGTGCGTGACGCCGATGTGCGGCAACGGAATCGTCGAGCCGCCCGAACAGTGCGACGACGGCAACACCACCAACGGCGACGGCTGCGACGGCTGCAAGTTCTCGTGCAGCGTGCCCGCCACCGACTGCGCGGCGCCGCCCGCCTGCCAGATGGCCACCTGCGACGCCATGCACAAGTGCGCCAACGCGCCCGACCCGAGCCTGAACGGAAAGAGCTGCGGCTCGAACCTGGTCTGCAACAACGGAAGCTGCGCCGCGCCGACGGCGGTGTGCGGCAACGGCGTGGTCGAGCCGGGCGAGCAATGCGACTTCGGCGCCGGCAACGGACCGAACACCGGCTGCGAGAAGGACGTCTGCACCTTCTCTTGCACCGTGTCGCCAAATTCGTGCGACGACGGCAATCCGTGCAACGGAGTCGAGACCTGCGGCGCGGTGACGGTGGGCGGCCAGATGGGCCAGAAGTGCTCGCCCGGCACCCCGCTCGCCGACGGCACCGATTGCGGCGGCACCAACATCTGCGTCGGCGGGATGTGCGTCGCCAATGCCTGCGGCAACGGCGTGCGCGACCCGGGCGAACAGTGCGACGACCACAACCGCATAAACCTCGACGGCTGCGACGCCACCTGCAAGTTCGAGCAGGACCAGCGGATCAACTCGCTGGTGATGCAGATGGGCAACACCGATTCGTTCTGCACCGCGAATGTGCTCGGCGGCGCGATCTCCGGAAAAACGGCGCAAAACGAGCTGCAGATGAAGCTCGCGGGCAGCGTGCAGAGCGGCACGACCTCGATCCTACTCAAGCTGATGAGCCTCGATGACCTGACCGGCAAGGCCGACCCGGCGTTGTCGCTCGGAGTGATGAGCGGGATGCCGGACAGCTCGAGCAGCGCGACCTACGACGGCACGAGTGACGTCGACTGGTGGTACGTCGCCGACAAGACGGGGCTCGACGCCAATCGCAATCCCACCGCGCAGCTGAGCGGCGCGATCAACGCGAGCACGCTCACCACCACCGCGGGGAATCTCACGCTCACCGTCAATCTCGGCGGCAGCCCGGCGACGCTGCAGATGAGCAACACGCTCCTCAAGACCACGACCAGCAACGTGAGCCTGCCGCTCACGTCGACGAACCTGATGACTCCCGGCCATCTGGCGACGGAGAACCTCGATCCGAAGCTGCAGAGCTTTCAGGACTCGGGCGTGCCGGTGCCGATGAGCCAGATTCCGACCGGCGAATTGTGCGGCGACGTGAGCGCCAATTCGCTCAGACAAGTTCTCGCGCCGTCGGCGCTGGTCGGCTGCGGCTTCACCAGCTGCGGCGAGTGCTACACCGCCTCCAACACCCTGCTCGACATCATCGTCGGCGGCTGCTCCACCTTCATCGGCCAGCAGATCAACGCGACCCAACCCGACGCCAACCGTCAAAATCCCACCGCCCCGGCGGCGGGCGCCGGACCGCCCTACACGCTCGTCGAGAATTCGAGCCAC
>JANWLJ010000055.1 GCA_025450955.1 Polyangium sp. (in: bacteria)
GACGAGGGCGCGATCGCGCACCACCTCGCGGCCGTCGACGAAGACGTCGGTGATCGCGCGGGGGCTCATCGAGTAGACGACGTTTTTGGCGAGCGACTGCTCGGGCCAGAGCGACGGGTCGTCGAGGTCGACGAACACCAGATCGGCCCTGTGCCCGACGGCGAGGCGGCCGACCGGCAGGCCGAGCACCTCGCCGCCGCCCGCGGTGCCGATGCGGAAGCAGCTCTCGGCGTCGATCGCTTGACCGGCATCTGGCGCTCCCGCGAGGGCGCGCGCGACCTTTTGCAAGAGCGCGCAGGTGCGCATCTCGTCGACCACCGAGACCCGCGAGTTCGAGCAGCCGCCGTCCGAGCCGAGCGCGATCCGGCAGCCGCGCGCGAGCAGGTCGACCACGTCGGTGACGCCGTCGCCGAGGAACATATTCGAGCCCGGGTTGTAGGCGAGGCGGGCGCCGGCTTCGGCGAGGAGCGCGCGCTCGCCTTCGTCGAACCAGCAGCCGTGCACCGCCACCAGGTCGGGACCGAGGAGGCCGAGCTTTTCGATCGCGCGCAGCGGAGTGGTGCCGTACTTCGCGCGCGCCTCGTCGACCTGATACTTCTCCTCGGCGAGGTGGATGTGCCAGGGCACGCCCGCCGCGCGCGCCGCCTCGGCGCCGGCGCGGATCATTTCGGCCGAGGCGCCGTGGAGCGAGTGGGGCGCCGGGCAGAGGGTCACCATTTCGTCTTTGGCAAATTCGCGGTGCAGCTCTTCGAAGCGGCGCCGCGCGTCGGGGATCGATTCGCGGTACATCGCGGGCGCGCCGTCCCAGTCGTAGAAACAGCGCGCGAGAACGAGGCGCATCCCGAGCGCGCGCGCCGCGCGGATGACCGCCCGGGCGTTGTCGTTCCCGTCGTTGTTCAAATAGAAGAAGTCGCAGACGGTGGTCACGCCGTGGAGCGCCATCTCGGCGAACGCGAACAGCGCGCCGGTGTAGACGCCCTCTTCGTCGAGAAGCGGCGAGAAGCGATAGAGCGCGCGGTCGCGCCACTCCAGAAACGGCAGGTCATCGCCGAAGCCGCGCAGGAGCGACTGAAAGGAGTGGTTGTGGGCGTTGACCGTGCCGGGCAGCATCGCGCGCCGGCCGAGATCGACCACCGGCTCGCCCGCGCGCGGCGCAAGCGACATTCGCTCACCGACGGCGACGATGGCTCCCGCTTCGACGCGGATCGCGAACTCCGGCACCACCCGACCCTCGACCAGCGCCACCTCGGAGACGAAAATCATGCAAAGCACCTTGATTGAAGGAGGTCGTTCGGTGCAAAGATTAGAGAAGCCGCCGCATGAAGATCACAGTTCTCACCTACCTCGAAAAAGAGGGTGACGAAAAGCTCGACGGAGTCGTCGAGCAGGTCGCCGAGGCGTTGCGCGCGAGCGGCCACACGGTCTCCATCCTCGGCGTCCACGGCGACGTGCGCAAGCTCATCCTCGGCATCGCCCGCAAGAAGCCCGATCTCATCTTCAACTTGATGGAGATGTTCGGCGACAACTTGTGCGGCGACGTGGCGGTCGCCGGGCTGCTCGATCTTCTCCGCATCCCGCACACCGGCGGTGGGCCGGGCGAGTACTACCTGCAGCAGGACAAGGCGCTCGCCAAGCGGCTCCTCGCCTACGAGGGGATTCGCTATCCGAAGTACGCGGTGCTCACCAAGCAGGACCAGACGCTCGAAAAAGCGGCCAAGCTGCAGATGCCGCTGTTCGTCAAGCCGCTGCGCGGCGACGCCTCGCTCGGCATCGAGGTCAAGTCGCTGGTGCGCGATCAGCGCGAGCTGCAGCGTCGGGTCACCTCGATCCACGACAAGTTCAACGACTCGGCGATCGTCGAGGAGTACATCGAAGGGCGCGAGTTCTACGTCGGCATTCTCGGCAACGGCAGCCCGGTGGCGCTGCCGGCGATCGAGATGGACTTCACCGCGCTGCCGGCGGGCGAGCCGCGCTTCCTCGATCGCAAGGCCAAGTTCGCGTCGCGCTCGCTGCGCTACAAGGGCACCAAGGCGGTGCTCGCCCAGATCCCCGAGGAGCTGAGCGCGCGCCTGGCGGCGGTCTCGCTCCAGGCGTATCGCGCGGTCAGGGTGCGCGACTACGGCCGGGTCGATCTGCGTCTCACCGACGGCGGCGATCTCTACGTCATCGAGGTGAACGCGAGCTGCTATCTCGAGAAGGAGTCGGAGTTCGCCACCGCCGCGCAGGCGGCCGGCATCGACTTCCGCGCGCTGGTCGGCCGGATCGTCGAGCTCGCGCTCGAGCGTCACAAAGCGGTCGGCACCCCGGTCATGGCAGGTAGCTCCCGCGATGAACGTGGTTCATCGCCAACGCCGTGACCAGGGTGGTGAGCGCGACCATCGCCGGCACTTCGCGATCTTCCGGGTAGACCAGGTTCAAGGTGCCGGCCCGCTCGGCCAGGTGACGCACGAGCACGCGGGTGCGCTCGGGGAAGTGGCCGGTCCATTTGTAGATGTTGGCGAGCATGGTGCGCTCGTTGCGGCGGATGAGCTCGGCGGCCGAGCGCCGCTTGAGGATCGGCGTGGTGCCGCTCTCCTCTGGGCCGAGCTCGTCGAAGATCGCGCGCAACGCGCCGTCGATGCCGACCGGAAATTCGGCCGGTCCGTCGGCGAGGTTGCGATAGAACTGATCGACCGAGTAGGGGATCTGCGCCACGTCCTCGTCGGGCTCGGTCGAGGTCACGATCGGCTCGCGCTCGGCGATCCCCTGCATGGTGCGCGCGCAATAGCTCAGCTTCGAGAGCGCGGCGGCGCGATCGGCGTACTCCTCGCGCCAATCGACGCCGGGCGTCATCCACACCGCGAAGGTCTCGGCCCAATCTTCGTCGGGATGCTTCTGCGCGTACCAGCCGGGCAGGTGGCGCACGTAGCGGCGTGAAAACGGCGCCGGCCGATAGTCCTCGACGTACGGCTGGGTGATCGACCCGAACAGGTTGACCCACTCCGCCTCGTCGTAGAGGCGATAGCCGTAGTTCACCACGTGTCCCATCTCGTGGCGCAGGTAGCGCAGGATGTCGATCGGCCCGAGCCCTTCGATGTGGCCGTTGCGCTCGGCGTGGATCGCGGTGAGATCGGGGCGCGCGAGATAAAACGGGATCGCGATGCCGACCGTGTTGAAGGCGACGCCCCACTCGGTCGACAGATAGAAGCGGGGCCTCAGCTTGCGAATGCCGGCGGCCGCGAGCTCGCGCTGAAACTCGGCGACCACCGGCTCGAGCCGCGTGCCTTCGATGGTGAGGCCGAGATCGCGGATCGGCATCGCGCCGAGGTTCGCTTCGTGGAAGGTGGATTCCTGCGGGGCCATTTGGACGGTACATTCTAGTCCTAAGTTTCCGGCGTGGTAGAGTGAAGCACCTCGATGGCGCGCCCAGACTCGAACGCCGATCCGCTCGCTCCCTTGCGTGGCAACGATCTCGGAAGTCTCTATTTTATTTACGGAAAAGAGAGATTTCTGGTCGACCGGGCGGTGGAGCTGGTGAAGGGAAAGGTACTCCAACCTGCTACCCGAGATTTCAATTACGACTCCTTCCAGGGCAAGGAGTCGGACGCGCAGAAGATCGCTCAGGCGGCCCGCACCCTGCCGATGATGGCCAAGCGCCGGCTGGTGCTGGTGCGCGACGCCGATGAGATGAAGGCCGCCGAGCTCGCCGCGCTCATTCCCTATCTGGAGAAGCCGTGCGCCGAGAGCTGCCTGGTGTTCGTCGGCGAGAAGGTCGATCAGCGGCTCAAGTTCTTCACCGCGTTCAAAAAGCGCGGCGTGTTCATCAAGCTCGAGCCGCTCTATCCGCGGCAGCTCCCGGCGTTCGCGCGCGAGGAGGCGCAGGCGCGCGGCGTCCGCTTCGAGGCGGGCGTGGCGGAGCTGGTCTGTGACGAGGTCGGCGAAGGTCTCGGTCAGCTCGTCGACGCGATCGAGCGGCTGAGCGTCTACGTCGGCGAGCGCAAGGCGATCACGGTCGCCGACGTCGAGGAGGTGGTCGCCACCACCCGGCAGAAGAGCGTCTTCGAGCTGGCCAATGCGATCGGCGAGCGCCATCGCGAGCGGGCCCTCATCGCGCTCGCTTCATTAATAGGCGCGCGCGAGTCCGGGGTGCGGATCGTGGCGATGCTGGCGCGGCACGTGCGCCAGCTCTGGACCGCGCAGGAGCTGATCGCCAAGCGCCTGAACAAATTCGATCTCGCGCAGGCGCTCGGCATCCCGCCGTTCTTCGTCGACGACATCGAGCGGCAGGCGCGGCGGCTCGATCGCGCCACGCTCGAGCCGATGCACGAGGCGCTCTATCAGGCCGATCGCGCGCTCAAGTCGTCGCGGCTCGACGACGAGCGCATCCTCGAACGATTGATCCTGCGATTGACGATCGGGCCGACCGCAAGCGACAAGCGGGCCCGCGGCTAGCGCGCGACGGCGCCAGGGCGCCAAAGCGTCAAGCCGTGGTGATCGAGCGTGAGGTTGGCGGCTGACTAAGCAGCCAGGCGAGCGACGGCGATCGTGAGGCGGGAGATCTTGCGCGAGGCCGCCTTGCGGGCGATGACGCCCTTTTGCGCGGCCTTGTCGATGATCTGCACCGCCGCTTTGAGCGCCTGGGCGGCTTTGGTGCCGTCCTTGGCCTCGACCGCGGCGCGGACCTTCTTCACGTAGGTCCGCATGGTGGTGAGGTGATACAGGTTCCGTTCGCGGCGCTTGAGGCGCTGCCGGTTGCGCTTTTCGGCGGAAGCAACGTTGGCCACTCTACTCTCCTAAAGGATACGAAGCCGGCAATAGATACTCGTGACCTCGCCCGGTGTCAAGCTGCGCGTCGCGCGCTTCGCTCGTGTGTGCAGGCGGCCAACGCTGTGCAGGCTCTGTCCACACATTCTGGGGATAAGTTGTGAAGAACGGGGTGGTGAACCGGCAACGCCCTTGAAACCACGTGGCCAACCCGCCCGCGCCTATTTTTTAGGCACGCTCGCGGCCGCGCGCTTCACCTCGATCCAGATTCGATCGAGCTCCTCGAGCGGAGTGTCCTTCACCTGCCCGCCCGCCGCAGTCACCCGATCCTCGACCGCCTCGAAGCGAGAGGTGAAGCGGCGCAGGGCCGAGCGCAGCGCGTCCTCGGGAGCGACGCCGAGCTTGGCGGCGTAGCGGCTCACCGCCAGGAGCAGATCGCCGACCTCGTGCTCGATCTCGCGCGCATCGCCGCCGGCCACCGCCTCCTCAATCTCCTGGAGCTCCTCGTCGATCTTCTCGCGCACGCCGGCGGCGTCGGGCCAGTCGAAGCCGACCGCCGCGGCCTTCTCGCCGATCCGCTGCGCGCGCAGGAGCGCCGGCAACTCGAGCGGCACTCCGTCGAGGGTGCGCCGCTTCTTTCCCTTCTCGGCGTGCTCCTCGGCCTTGAGCTTTCCCCAGTTGACCAGCACCTCGGTCGAGTCCTTCACCTTGGTATCGCCGAACACGTGCGGATGGCGATGGATCATCTTGCGCGCGATCGCCTGGATCACGTCGTCGATCCCGAACGCGCCCTCGGCGGCGCGCAGCTCGGCCTGAAAGACGATCTGGAACAATAGATCGCCGAGCTCTTCGCAGTGCTCGGCGGCGTCGCCGGCGTCGATCGCTTCGATCACCTCGTAGGACTCCTCGATGAGGTAGCCCTTCAAGCTGGCGAGGGTCTGCTCGCGATCCCACGGGCAGCCGTCCGGCGCGAGCAGGCGCTGCATGATGCCCACCAGCTCGCCGAATCGGTCCCCGCGTTGCACTATTCCCATAAAAGCTCCAAGCTGTAGAGTGAAAGACGAAGGGAGAATTACCATAGCCGACCTTTCGCGGACGACGAATCCACAAGTGACGCCACCTGTGACCGGGGAAGCGAAGGAGCGCATCACCTTCGACGACAACGCCCTGTCGATGCAGCTCTACGGGCAGAACAACGCCAACCTGAAGCTGATCGAGCGCGAGCTCGGGCTGTCGATCCATGCCCGCGGCAACGAGCTGACGCTCGTCGGCACGCAGGACGTGGTGGCGCTCGGCCGCTCGCTGCTCGAGCAGCTCTACTCGCTCGGCAAAAAGGGCGCGCCGCTCGATCAAGCGGACATCGCCCGCGCGGTGGGCGTGCTGCAAGGCGACCGGCGCACCGCGCTCAAAGAGGTCTTTCACGATCACGTGCTGGTCGGCTCGCGCGCGCGGCCGGTCGCGCCGAAGGGGCTGGCGCAGAAGCGCTACATCGACGCGATCCGGCAGCAGGACATCGTCTTCGGCGTCGGCCCGGCCGGCACCGGCAAGACCTACCTGGCGATGGCGATGGCGGTGCGCGCGCTCATGGACAAGCAGTGCAAGCGCATCGTGCTCGCGCGGCCGGCGGTCGAGGCGGGCGAGAAGCTCGGCTTTCTGCCCGGCACGATGGCGGAGAAGGTGAATCCGTATCTGCGGCCGCTCTATGACGCGCTTCACGACATGATGGACTTCGAGCGCGCCGAGCAGCTCGTCGAGCGCGGGATCATCGAAGTGGCGCCGCTCGCCTTCATGCGCGGCCGCACGCTCAACGACTCGTTCGTGATCCTCGACGAGGCGCAGAACTCGACCGGCGAGCAGATGAAGATGTTTCTCACCCGCCTCGGCTTCGACTCCAAGGCGGTGATCACCGGCGACGTCACCCAGGTCGATCTGCCGACGGGGCAGCGCTCGGGCCTGCTCGAGGCGCGCGATCTGCTCGGCGAGATCCCCGGCATCAGCTTCTGCTTCTTCACCGAGGTCGACGTCGTGCGCCACCCGCTGGTGCAGCAGATCATCAAGGCCTACGATCGGCGGGACGCCGAGCGGCTAAATAGTAAGCCGAAGTAGCATCTGTTATTCTGGCCGGGAGGGGACCCGTGGCCGACGACGACATCCGCACGCTCGCCGACCTGATGGCGGTCGCGCGCGCGATCTCGTCGGAGCGCGACATCTCCAAGCTGCTCGGCCTGATCCTGGAAAAGAGCCGGCAGGTCACCGGCGCCGACGCGGGCAGCGTCTACATCGTCGAGGGGCAGGCGCTCAATATTGCGGAGCGGACCCTGCGCTTCATGGTGGCGCAGAACGACTCGATGGCGATCGACGTGCGCGAGATCGCGCTGCCGATGGACGATCGATCGATCGTCGGGCGCGCCGCCGTGTCGCGGCAGGTGATCAACATCCCCGATCTCTTTCTGCTCCATCAGCCGGGTGAAAATCCGTGGGGGCTCAAGCACGACCGCACCATCGATCAGAAGATCGGTTATCAGGCGCGCTCGATGCTGACCGTGCCGATGGTGAATCAGCGCGACGAGGTCATCGGGGTCATCCAGCTCATCAACAAGAAGCGCGAAGGCGCGCCGGCGTTGCAGTCGCCCGGCCACTTCGTCAATTGGGTGATGCCGTTCGATCGCCGGAGCGAGGAGCTGGCCGCCGCGCTCGCCGCGCAGGCCGGAATCTCCCTCGAGAACACCATGCTCTACGAGGACATTCGGCGGCTGTTCGAGGGCTTCGTCAACGCGTCGGTGACCGCGATCGAGTCGCGCGATCCGACCACCTCGGGCCACTCCTATCGCGTGGCGACGCTCACCGTCGAGCTGGCCGAGCGGGTCGACGCGCTCTCGAGCGGGCCGCTCGCCGACGTGCGCTTCTCGCGCGATGATCTGAAGGAGATCGAGTACGCGGGGCTGCTCCACGACTTCGGCTAGGTCGGGGTGCGCGAGAAGGTGCTGGTCAAGGCGAAGAAGCTCTACGAGCCCGACCGCGATCTCCTGCTCGCGCGCTTCGACTACATCCGCAAGTGCGCCGAGGCGGAGGCGCTTACGCGCAAGCTCGCGCTCACCGAACGCGGCGCGGACAAGAGCGAGCTGTTGGCGATCGACGCCGAGCTCGAGCGGCGGTTCGCCGAGCTCGACGGTCAGGTCGCCTTCGTGCTCAAGGCCAACGAGCCCACCGTGCTCGCCGAAGGATCGTTCGAGCGGCTCGCCGAGATCGCGGCCTCGAGCTACGTCGATGCGCGCGGGCAGAGCCAGCCCTATCTCACGCCCGCCGAGGTGGCGGCGCTCCGGCTGCCGCGCGGATCGCTCACCTCCGAGGAGCGGCTCGAGATCGAGAGCCACGTCGTGCACACCTACAATTTCCTCGAGAACATTCCGTGGGGGCGGCGGCTCGGCAAGATCCCGCTCATCGCCGGCTCGCACCACGAAAAGCTCGACGGCACCGGCTACCCGCGCGGGCTGCGCGCCGAGGAGATTCGGCTCGAGACGCGGATGATGACGCTCGCCGACATCTTCGACGCGCTCACCGCCAGCGATCGCCCGTACAAGAAGGCGGTGCCGCTCGAAAAGGCGCTCGCCATCCTGGGCGACGAGGTGCGGACCGGCAAGTGTGACGCCGAGCTGTTCCGCGTCTTCGTCGAGGCCAAGGTCTGGCAGCGTGTCCTCGCCTAGAGCGGACGCCAAAAAAGGGCTGCGCGCCTCTCGGCTCGAGTCCGCGCGGCCGCGGCTCACCGTCGAGGTGCGCGGGCGGGCGCGGCGCCGGGTGCGGAGCTGGACCCGGCGCGAGCTCGGACGGCGGCTGCGCCTGGCGATGCGCCTCGCCGGCATCCGCGGCGAGCTGGCGCTCTCGCTCGCAGACGACGCGGAGCTGCTCGCGCTCAACCGCCAGTTCGCCGGGGAAGATCACGCCACCGACGTCTTGTCGTTCTCGCAGCGGGAAGGGCAGGGCGCCGCGCCGGCTGCGGCGAACGATGGCCCGCTCGGCGACATC
>JANWLJ010000056.1 GCA_025450955.1 Polyangium sp. (in: bacteria)
CAGCATGCCGACCTTGACCGCGCGCACCTCGAAGTCGTCGATCAGGCGCGCGAGCTGGCTCGAGACCACCTCGGCGGGGACCGGGTGCATCCAGGCGCACTGGAGCGAGTCCTGCTCGGTGAGCGCGGTGGCGACCCCGGCGGCGTGAAAGCCGTGCTGCGCGACCACCCGCGCGTCGGCGAGCAGGCCCGCCCCGCCCGAAGGATCGAGCCCGGCCACCACCAGCACCGACGCCTGCGGCGGCGCCTGGCGCGCCATCCGCGAGGTTCGGTCTTCGTCGCTCTCATTCACGACGGGCCAGTATAGCCGCGCCGGTGCAAAAAACCGCGCTGTCGGACTGTGGCCGGTTGTAATAAAATCCTGAACCAAGAGTGTGCTGGTGAGGGGTCTGGCGAAAGCGCTTCTGGTGCTCGCGCTCGCTTTCGGGAGTGTGGCGCACGCCGATAACGCCGATGCGGTGGCGCGGGCGCGCACCCACTTCGAGGCGGGGCGCGCGCTCTACAACCTCGGCAACTACACCGACGCGATCCGCGAGTTCTCGGCGGGTTATCAGCTCGCGCCGCGGCCGCAGTTTTTGGTCAACCTCGGACAGGCCTATCGCAAGCTCGGCAAGCTCGATCGGGCGCGCGAGATGTACCGGCGGTTTCTCAAAGAGGCGCCGCCCGACGATCCCGATCGCGCGCAGGTGCAGCAGCTTCTCAAGCTCCTCGACGCGGAGCTGGCCAGCCGTCCGCCGCCCGCGCCGCCGCCTGCCGCAACTCCGGTGACGCCCGCGCCGTCGCCTGCGGCCGCGCACGCCGCGCCGGTCGCCGCGCTCACCGCCACCGCGCCGCCGAAGAAGAGCTTCGTGCGCAAGAACTGGTGGATCTTTCCCGTCGGTGCGGTGGTGCTGACCGGGCTGGTAGTGGGGATCTATTTCGCGGCGCGGCCGTCCGGAGTCGACTGCTCGAGCGCCACGCTCGGCTGCATCCACCCGATGATGCCATGACGCTGCCGGCGACCCAGCCGGGCGCGCCGGTGCGCTTCGGCAAGTATCGGCTCGTCGAGCGGCTCGGCCGCGGCGGAATGGCCGAGGTGTGGAAGGCGCTGGTGAGCGGGCCGGCCGGGTTTCAGCGCACCCTGGTGGTCAAGCGGATCCTGCCTCACCTCGTCGAGGATCCGCACTTCATCCAGATGTTCATCGCCGAGGCGCGACTGTCGGCGCGGCTCAACCACGGCAACATCGTGCAGGTCTACGAGCTCGGCGACGTGGCGGGCGAGTACTACCTGGCGATGGAGTACGTGCACGGGCGCGACCTCGTCGACGTGATGCGCGCGCAGCTCCTGCGCGGGATGCCCGACCCGGGGCTGGCGGTCTACGCGGTGCGCGAGATCAGCCGCGCGCTCGGCTACGCGCACGCGCTCACCGACGATCGCGGAGTGCCGCTCAGGCTCATCCACCGCGACGTGAGCCCGTCGAACGTGATGCTCGGCTTCGACGGCATGGTCAAGCTGCTCGACTTCGGGATCGCCAAGGCGCTCTCGGAGGCGAGCGAGAACCAGACCCAGACCGGCACGCTCAAGGGCAAGTTCGGCTACATGTCGCCCGAGCAGGTGGAGGGACGGCCGTTCGATCACCGCGCCGATCTGTTCGCGGTCGGGATTGTGTTGCACGAGGCGCTGTGCGGGCGGCGGCTGTTCAAGGGCGCGGGCGAGCTGCAGACGATCGCGATGGTGCGCGAGACCAAGGTGGAGCCGCCGTCGCGCACCAACCCGGCGGTGCCGCCCGAGCTCGATCGCATCTGCCTGCGCGCGCTGGCGCGGCGGCCCGAAGATCGTTATCCGTCGTGCGACGAGCTGGCGAGCGATCTCGATCAGGTGGCGCACCAGCTGAGCTGGGGGCCCGACCGGCTCAAGTCGACCTTGCGCGAGCTGTTCCCCGACGACCAGACCCAGGCGCGCGATCTCGATCGCGGCGACGAGGAGCACGCGAGCGGCGCGTCGTTCAAGCTGCTCGAGCGGCAAAGGAGGCGAAGGCGGGTGGCGATCTCGACCGGCGCGTCGCTGCTCGCGGCGGGATTGGTGTGGGTGATCGCGGCGCAGCTCCGGCGCCCGCCGGTGGTGCCGGCTGCGGCGGTGAAGCCGCTCGCCTCCGAGCGGGCCGCGATCCCGGCTGCGCCGATCGCTCCGCCCGCTCCTGCGATCGCCGCGCGGCCGGCGGTGAGAAAGCAGGTCAAGGTCGAGGTCGTCTCGTCGCCGCCCGGCGCCGAGGTGTTTTTAGCCGGCGAGCCAAAGGCGCGCGGCCGCACGCCGCTCACGCTCACCCTCACGCGCTCGCCCGAGCCGCGCCGGCTGACGCTGCGCGCGCGCGGCTATCGCGACGACGCGCTCGACGTCACGCCCGATCGCGACGCGACGGTGCAGCTCAGCCTCGCGCCTTTGCCCGCCGCGCCGGTGCGCCGCGCGCCCAAGCGTTCGCGCGCGCAGGTGCCGAACCTCAAGCGCGGTGACGTGGTCGATCCGTTCGCGAAGTAGATCGAGTCAGCGCTCGACGATGACGGTGCGCTGCTTGCCGTTCTTCGCCGGCGGGATCTCGCCCACCAGCTCGGTGCGGTAGGGAACGTCTTTCAGGTAGCGCTCGAGGCTGCGGCGCAGATCGGCGTGCGCCTCGGCGTCGACGTCGCCGCGCGCCATCAGCTTGATGGTGAGCGAGCCGTCGAGGTGCTGCACCACCTGCCACTTCTGCACGGTGCGGGCGAGCGCGTCGCTCCAGCTGAAGATGCGCGAAAACAGAATGCCGCACACCGGCGCACCGTCGGCGGCGCGCAGCGTCTCGGCGACCCGCCCGTCGACCGAGGCGAGTCGGGCAAGCCCGCGGCCGCAGCGGCAGCGCGCCTCGGGGCCGAGCGCCGCCAGATCGCCGTTGGCGTAACGAATGAACGGCATGCCGTAGTTGTGGAGATCGGTGATCACCACCTCGCCCTGCTCGCCGGGACGCGCCGGCCGCTCCTCGTCGCCGTCGCGCACCACCACCTCGACGATCAAATTCTCCATCGAGGTGTGCAGGCCGTCGTGCGCTTCGCACTCGCAGGCGATCATCATCACCTCGCGGCAGCCGTAGGTCTCGACCACCTCGGGCCCGAACGCCTGCTCGAACAGGCGGCGATCGGCGGGGTGGAGCGCCTCGGCGCAGCAGAGGACCGGCACATCATCCCAGTCGCGCAGCCGCCGCTCGACGATGAACCGCGCCAGATCGACCCCGGCCTGGGTGTAGCAGATGAGCCGCTCGATTCGCCGCGCGCGGATCTCGCCGACCACCGCCGAGAGCTCGGCCTCGCCGCGCTCGGTGCAATCGATGTAGCGCTCGCGCTTGAGCGCGCGATCGGCGGCGACCTTGGCGCGCTTGGAAAAGGGCGGCGGCAACGTGGTCGCCGGTCCCCAAAAATAGAGCGTGCGATCGCCGACGCGGTAGCCCGACCAGCCCCAGCCGCGCAGCTTGATCGCATGGCGCCAGTGCTCGGAGCCGAGATCGAAACCGAAGCGGAGCGGGGCGCCGGTCGATCCGCCGGTCAGCTTATCGACCACGCAGCGCGGCTCGCCCGTCGAGCGGCGGCTCTCACCGGCGCGCGCCGCCACGTCGCGGGTGAGGATCGGCAAGCGCCGGAGATCGGCGACGCTGCGCAGCTCGCCGGGCGCGATCCCGCGCGCGTCCATGAGCTGCCGGTAATAGGGGACGTTGCGATAGGCGTGCGCGACGAGCGCCTCGAGCGCGCGGCCCTGCTCGGCTTCGAGCTCGGCGGGCGACCTCCACTGCGAGCGCTCGAGCTCGGCGAGCTGCGCCATCGTCGGCCGTCCGCGCAGCCGCTCCCAGGCGGGAAACACCGCGGCGTGAAAGAGGCGACCATAGAGGCTCATCGGCCGCCCATCATAACAGACCCGCGGCGCTCGCTCGCACGAGCGGCTCGTTCAGCGCGAGCGGAGCGGACGGATTCCGCTGTATAAGAGGGGGCGATGGCGCGAGGAGCGAAGAGGAGCGTGATTCGCCGAACCGCTGCCGCGGCGATCGCGGCGCTGCTGGTTTTTGGTACCGGCGTAGCGCGCGCGGAGAGCGGGACGTTCAACCTTCACCTCAATCTCGGGATGGCGCTCACCGCTCCCACCGCCGTCGGCGGCGTCGGCAATGTCGGGTTCGACTGGCAGCTCTTGCCGCCGTTCGCGCTCGATATCACCCTCGGCGGCGGCTATCTCGACTCGGTGCCGAGCGGCATCGGCGCGCCGCGCGGCGGCGGGACGTTCAATGTCGCGGCCGGCGTGCGGGTGCGCTTTCTCGACAATCGGCAGGGCTACCTGAACGATCCCGGCGGCGATCGCTGGGGCAATCTGTACCTGGTGCCGCGGCTCGGATATCTGCTCACCGCGGGCGGCGACCTCGCCACTTCGCTCTTCACCGTCGACGCCGAGCTCGGCTATGAATTTTCGGTCGCGCGCCCGATGCAGATCGGCGTGTTCGTCAAGCCTGGGGTCGCGTTCGGCTCCACCGTGCTCGGCTATTTCCTCACCGGCGTCGAGCTCTCGTTCGAATTCGTCGACGCGCCGGTGTGGGACTCCGACGGCGACGGTCTGTCGAACGAGCGCGAGCTCTTGCACTATCACACCAGCGCCTATCGCGCCGACAGCGACGGAGGCGGCGTCCCCGACGGGACCGAGGTCGCGCGCGGCACCGATCCGCTGAATCCGGCCGACGACCCGACCCACATCATCCACACGCTGCCGCTGCCGCCGCCGATGGATCCGGATATGGACAAAGACGGCGTCGCCAACGCGGACGACGCCTGCCCCGGCACGCCGGCCGGCACTCCCGTCGACGCGCACGGCTGCGCGGTGCTCGATCCGCAGCTGGTGGTCGAAGGCGTCGGCTTCGATTCCAATTCGACCGAAATGGAGGCGGGCTCGGAGGCCGCGCTCGCCCGGCTGGTCGCGCTCCTCGACGACAATCTCTCGGCGCGCATCGAGATCGGCGGCTACACCGACAATCGCGGCGGCCGGCATCACAACCAGAAGCTGTCGCGCGCGCGGGCGCAGGTGGTCGCCGACTGGCTGGTCGCGCACGGCATCGACGCCGCCAGGCTCGAGGTCAAAGGCTACGGCGCGTCGCACCCGAAGGTGCCGAACGACAGCCCCGAGCACCGCGCCGAGAACCGCCGCATCGAGCTCAAGCGGCTGCCGTAAGCAGCCTGCGCGGCCATTTGTTTTCAGTTGTAAGAGATTCCTCGCCCGATCCGGCGTAGTCCTTCAGCGAGTGAAACTGGTTTTTCACCTCGTGCCGGAGGTTATTCAATGAGCCGTTATTCTCTTATTCATCCGTCGATCGCCTGCGGCGCTTCACTGCTCTTGCTGGTGGCGGGCTGCGCGATGGAGCCGACCGGCGTCAGCAACGGCGTGCAGAACCAACCGCCCGGCACGACCGATCCGGTGAGCTACTCGCTCGCGCTCGGACCGCTCGGCCCGATCGCCGCCGGCACCGAGAACACCGAGTGCATAATAGAGCGGCTCGGCAATCCGACGCCGATCGAGGTCGACACCATTCACACCGTGCTCAGCGACACCACGCATCATCTGAGCGTCTATGCGGTGAACGACACCGTCGAGCAGAAGACCCCGTTTCAGTGCGCGCCGCTCGCCGGGAGCTCGCCGCTGGTGTTCACCCACGACAAAGACGGGCTGGTCACCTATCCCGCGGGCGCCGGGATTTCGCTCGACACCAATCAGATGATCCGGCTCGAGCTCCACTACGCCAACGCCAGCCTCGATCCGGTGATGGTGAGCGCGTCGATCACGATGACGGCGACCCCAGACGGAAAATGAGAATCGGCAATCGGCTATGAATCCTCGATCCGGCTTGACGCTCGCCTACGTGCTCGTCGTCGGCTGCGGAGCCGGAGCGCAACCGGCCCTCGACGCCGCGCGGCCAATGGATGCTGCGGTCGAGAGTGAAGCACCTTCCGATAACGACGCGGCGATCGACGCCGGGCCGAGCCGGCCGCACGCCTGGTCGATGGGCTACTACGCCGGCTGGGAGAAGGATCGATTGCCGGTCGACGCCATCGACTGGGGCGGCCTGACCGAGCTCGCGATCGCGTTCTACCTGCCTCACGATGACGGCTCGCTCGACGAGACGCTCTCGAGCGACGCCACCAGCGGTCCGGCGCTCGCGCGCGCGCTGGTCGCCGCCGCGCACGCCCACGGCCTCAAGATCCTCGCGTCGATTGGCGGCGCCGACTCCGGCCCTTCGTTCGAGGCGGCGACCGGCGCGCCGACGGAGACCACCTTCATTTCGAACCTCATCGCGCTTTACGACAAATATGGTTTCGACGGGCTCGATATCGATTGGGAGCCGCTCTCCGTCTCGGATCAGCCCGCCGCGATCGCGATCGCGAATCAGCTCCGTGCGGCGCGTCCCGGGATTCTCATGACCATGCCGATCGGCGCGGTCAACGGGAACACGCCCGGCGATCTGTCCGGATTTCCGGCGATCGCCGTCGCCTATCAGCAGTTGAATGTGATGACCTACGGTTTATCGAACAGCTATCCCGGCTGGAAGAGCTGGCACTCGAGCCCGATGCGCTACGTCGACTCCGCCACCCCGGCCTCCGTCGACGATTCGGTGAGCGCGTATCTCGGGGTCGGCGTTCCGGCCGCGCAGCTCGGGATTGGTATCGGGTTTTTTGGGCTGTGCTACACGCCGCCGGTGCGCGCGCCGGATCAGGCGCTCGATGGCGCGACCGTGTTCGGCGACGGATATATGTCGTACGCGAATATCATGACCAGCTATTACGCGGCGAGCGCGCGAAAGTGGGATTCACTCGCGCTCGTTCCCTATTTGTCCTTCGCCGCCGCGACCGGTCCGAAAGGCTGCACCTATATTTCCTACGACGATCCGCAATCGATCGCCGAGAAGGCGAAATACCTCGAGG
>JANWLJ010000057.1 GCA_025450955.1 Polyangium sp. (in: bacteria)
GAGGATGAGGAGGCGGGGTTCGAGACCCAGGTGCAGGATCCGATCGAGGCGACCGGGCGGCGCTCGTCGGCGGCGCGCAAGTGGGTGATCCTCGAGATCGGCAAGGCGCCCGGCAATCCCTATCCCGATCGCCTCTCCGTCGGGCGCGCGCGCAACTGCGACGTGGTGCTGCGCGATCCGTCGGTGTCCAAGCTGCACGCGCACTTTCTGCCGCGCCGAAATGACAACTCCGGCGCGTTCGATCTGGTCGATCTCGACTCGCAAAACGGCACCTGGATCAACGACGTCACGGTTCCGTCGGGCGCGCCGTCGCCGGTGCACAGCGGCGACAACCTGGTGTTCGGCTCGGTGGGCGCGCGGCTGGTCGACGCCGGCCTCTTGCATGATCTCTTGAAGTAGTTATCGAAGCGCGGTCGGCAGGCGCACCGTCACCCGGGTGCCTCCGCCGTCGGCGGGCTCCACCTCGATGCGGCCGTGGTGATCTTCGACGATGCGGTGCACGGTCGCCAGGCCGAGCCCGGTGCCGCCCTGCTTGGTCGAGAAGAACGGCTCGAAGATGCGCGCCCGGTGCTCGGGCAAGATCCCCGCGCCGCGATCGCGCACGGTCAGCCGCGCCCACTTCTGCGTGCCCGCGGTTTCGAGGTCGACCTCGACGGCGACCGCCGCGCCGGGCGGCGAGGCCTGGGCGGCGTTGCGGAGCAGGTTCCACACGATCTGCCGAAGCTGCGCCGGATCGGCGGCGGCCCACACCGGCTCGGGCGCGCGCAGCTCCAGGGTCGCGCCGCTCTGCTGCTTGTCGTGCTGAAACACCTGGACCATCTCGGCGAGCGCGGCGCCGAGCTCGAGCCGCTCGGGCTCGGGCGCGCGCGGCCGGGCGAAGTCGAGGAGATCGGTGATGAGCGCGTTCAAGCGCGCGGTCTCGCGCAGGACGATCGCCATCAGCTCGCCGGCCTCGCGCGGCTCCGGCCCGCCCGCCGCGAGCAGCTCGATCGATCCCGAGATCGCCGCCAGCGGATTTCGGATCTCGTGGGCCACTCCCGCCGCCAGCCGCCCGACCGCGGCCAGCCGCTCCGAGCGCGTCACCGCCTCCTCCATCCGCCGGAGCTCGGTGAGATCCTGGAAGCTGACGATTCGCCCGCGGACCGCGCGGCGCGAGTCGACCAGCGGCGAGATCGAGACGCCGAGGATGCGCTCGCCGCCGCCGCCGCGGACGTGGGTCATCTCGCCGCGCCGAAGCGGGCTCTCGTCACCGACCGCGTCGAGGAGCGCGTGCAAAGAGGGCATCACCTGGTCGACGTGCTGCTCGATCACCCGCTCGGCATCGACGCCGAGGATCTCGGCCGCGGCCGCATTGCAGGTGATCACCTCGCCCTCGCGGCTGAGCGTGACCAGCCCCGAGGTGAGGCCGTCGATCACGTCCGCGTGCAAGGTGGCGAGGTCGCGCAAGCGCAACCCTTGCGACTCCAGGCTCTCGCCGGCGCGCCGCAGCTCGATCGAAAGTCGCGACGCCAGCACGCCGGTGGCGGCGAACGCCACCGCGTTCACCCCGATCGCCCTGAGCGCGTCCCGAAGCGGCATCGCGCCCGCCGCGCCTTCGAGCGGGAGCAGCCCGGCGCGCCGGAGCGCGATCACCCCGGCGTAGAGCGCCACCGCCGCCGCAGCGGTGCCGATCGCGCTCTGCTCGAGCACGAACGAGGACCACCCGATCACGAGCAGGTACATGAACGCGAAGCCGCTCTCGACGCCGCCGGTCAGATGCACGAGCGCGGTGGTGAGGACCAGATCGGTGGCCACCTGGACGAGCGCGAACCGCCGGGCCCGGTCGAGACGCGCGCCGCCGCGCTCGATCCACAGCGAGAAGACGATGGTGAGCCCGTAGGTGACCGCGATGAGCGCGAGCAGCGCGCGGGTGCGCGGCGAGACCGGCTGATCGCTCGGCCCCGCCAGCTCGGAGACGAAGGTGGCGATGAGCAGCAGCGTCACCACCCCGACGCGAAACAGCATCAGGTAGGTGAGCCGCTTCTTGCGCTCGTTCATCCCGCCTTGATGTTGCCGGCCATTTCGAAGATGGGGAGATACATGGCGATGATGAGGCCACCGACGATGCCGCCGAGGAACACCATCATCAGCGGCTCCATGAGCTTGGTCATCGCCGAGACCGCCACGTCCACCTCGTCTTCGTAGAAATCGGCGATCTTTTGCAGCATCGTATCCATCGCGCCGGTCTGCTCGCCGACGCCGATCATCTGCACCACCATCGGCGGAAAGACGCGCGTCTCCGACAGCGGCTCGGCCATGCTCTTGCCCTCGGAGATCCTGGCGCGCGCGTACATGATCGCGTCGTGGATGACCACGTTGCCGGCGGTCCTGGCGACGATCTCCATCGCGTCGAGGATCGCCACGCCCGAGGAGAGCAGGGTGCCCATGGTGCGGGTGAAGCGCGCGACCGCGACCTTGCGCAACACCGGGCCGATCACCGGCGTCTTCAAGATGAACTTGTCGAAGATGGCGCGGCCCTGTTTGGTCCGCAGCGCCGCCGAGAATCCGACCACCAGGGCGGTGATCCCGCCGACGATCAGAAACGCGTGGTCGACGAACGCGTTCGAGATGTCGATGACGATCTGGGTCGGCTTGGGCAGCGCGCCGCCGCCAAAATCTTTGAACATGTTTTGGAAGACCGGGATCACCTTCCACAAGAGCACGATCACCACCAGCACCGCCACGCACAGGATCGAGATCGGGTAGACCATCGCGCCCTTGACCTGGCTCTTCAGCTTGGTCGCCTTCTCGATGTAGGTCGCGAGCCGTCCCAAGATCGTATCGAGGATGCCGCCCACCTCGCCCGCCTGCACCAGGTTGACGAACAGGTCGTTGAACGCCTTGGGCTGCTTGCGCATCGCCTCGGCCAAGGTCGCGCCCTGCTCGACGTGCGCTTTCACGTCGGCGAGCATCTTGCCGAACTCTTTGTTCGGCGTCTGCGACGCGAGGATGTCCAGGCACTGCACGATCGGCAGGCCGGCGTCGATCATGGTCGCGAACTGCCGGGTGAAGACGACGATGTCCTTCTCTTTGATCCGGCCGCCGAACGGCAGCTTGATCTGAATGTCCTTGGCCTTCTTGCGCGCCTTGGAGAGGGTGATGCCCTGGGCCCGGAGCCGGCTCTGCACCTCCGGCTCGGCGTCGGCCTCCATCGTGCCCTTTTTGACCTCACCCGCGCGGGTGCGTCCTTCCCATGCGAAGACCGGCATCTATCGCGCTCCTTGCCGCTGGCCCGGCGGAACCACTCCGCCCGTGCCGCCCGACGCGATCATGTTCTTCAGCTCCTCGGGATCGGAGCTGTACTCGAGCGCGAGCTCGAGGGTGATGAACTTTTTTTGGAACAGCGACAGCAGCGACTGATTGGCGGTCTGCATCCCGTGCTTGGCCTGCCCGAGCTGCATCTGCGAATAGATCTGGTGCACCTTGTCTTCGCGCACCAGGTTGCGGATCGCCGGCGTCGGGATCATCACCTCGAGCACCAGCGCGCGCCCGCCGCCCTGCTTCGGAATCAGCGACTGCGACATCACGCCCTCGAGCACCAGCGAGAGCTGCGCGCGGATCTGCGGCTGCTGATAGGCGGGGAAGGCGTCGATCACGCGGTTGATCGTCGAGACCGCGCCGTTGGTGTGCAGCGTGCCGAAGCAGACGTGGCCGGTCTCGGCGATGGTGAGCGCCGCCTCGATCGTTTCGAGATCGCGAAGCTCGCCCACCAGCACCACATCCGGATCCTGACGCAAGATCGACTTGAGCGCGTTCTTGAACGAGCGGGTGTCCGAGCCCACCTCGCGCTGATTGACCACGCAGTTTTTGTGCTCGTGGAGAAACTCGACCGGATCTTCGATGGTGATGATGTGGCCGTGATCGTCCTGGTTGATCTTATCGACCATCGCCGCCAGCGTCGTCGACTTGCCCGAGCCGGTCGGCCCGGTGACCAGGATCAGCCCGCGCGGCTTTTTGCAAAGCTCGGCGACGATCGGCGGCAGCCCGAGCTCGCCGAAGCCGCGAATCTTGAATGGGATGAGTCGAAACGCGCCCGCCACCGCCTGCTGCTGCACGAAGATGTTGGCGCGGAAGCGCGCCAGCCCCTTGATGCCGAACGACATGTCGAGCTCGTTGTTCTCCTCGAACGTGGCCTTCTGCGCGTCGGTCATGACCGAGTAGCAGATCGCCTTGGTCTCGTCGGGAGTGAGCGGCTCGGTCTTGAGCTTGACCAGGTGGCCGTCGAGCCGAATCTGCGGCGGCGACCCGCGGGTGATGTGGAGATCGGACGCGCCGTTGTCGACCATCGTCTTGAGAAGCTGCTGCAAGGAAGGGGGCATTAATCGGCCACGGAAATGCGCAGCACTTCCTCGACGGTGGTGATGCCTTCGACGAGCTTCTGGATCCCCGACAGGCGCAAGGTCTTCACTCCCTGGCGGATCATCTCCGCTTTGAGCTCCGCCGTCGAAGCGCCCTGGAGCACCAGCTCCTTGAGCGTCTCGGTAAACGGCATCACCTCGTAGACCGCGATGCGGCCCTTGTAGCCGGTGTTCGAGCAGGCGCGGCAGCCCGCGCCCTTGAACACCTTCAAGGTCTGCGCGACCTCCGGCTTGACTCCGAGATCGAGCAGCGCCTTGACGTTGGCCTCGACCTCCTGCCGGCACTCCCCACAAATCTTGCGCGCGAGGCGCTGCGCCAGGATCAGGTTCACCGACGCGGTCACCAGGAACGGCTCGACGCCCATATTGAGGAGGCGCGAGATCGTCGACGGCGCGTCATTGGTGTGCAAGGTCGACAGCACGAGGTGGCCGGTGAGCGCCGCCTTGACCGCGATCTCCGCGGTCTCGAAGTCGCGCACCTCGCCGACCATGATGATGTTCGGATCCTGGCGCAGAAACGATCTGAGCGCGGTGGCGAAGTTCAGCCCCACGCCCTCGTTCATCTGCACCTGATTGATCCCCATCAGGTTGTACTCGACCGGATCCTCGGCGGTGGAGATGTTGCGCGTCGACTTGTTGAGCTCCTGCAGCGCCGAGTAGAGCGAGGTGGTCTTGCCCGAGCCGGTCGGCCCGGTGACCAGCACCATGCCGTAGGGCATGTGGATCGCTTTCATGAAGTCGGCGAGCTGCCGCTCCTCGAACCC
>JANWLJ010000058.1 GCA_025450955.1 Polyangium sp. (in: bacteria)
CGCCGGGAGGCCGATCGGCCGGTGCGCGGCATCGTGTTCATGGGGATGGGCGAGCCGCTCCTCAACTACGAGCAGGTGGTCAAGGCGGCGCGCATCTTCGCCGACCCGTCGGGCCTGGCGATCTCCGGGCGCGCGATCACCATCTCGACCGCGGGGGTGGTGCCGGCGATCCGGCGCTTCACCGCCGAGCGGCTGCCGTTCCGGCTCGCGGTGTCGCTCACCGCCGGCACGAGCGAGAAGCGGCGGCGCCTGATGCCCGTCGAGGAGACCTGGCCGATCGAGGAATTGATCGCGGCGGTGCGCGAGCACGCCCAGGTGACCCGCTCGCGGGTGATGCTCGAGTACGTGGCGATCCGCGGCGTCAACTGCGGGGCCGACGACGCCGCGCGGCTCATCGAGCTGCTCCGCGGCAACCCGGTGCGTTTCAACATCATCGAGGTCAACGACGCGTCGGGCGAGTTCCTGCCGCCCGAGGCCGACGAGCTCGCCGCATTTCGCGACGCGCTCTCCGCGCTCGGCCAGCCGATCGTGCGTCGTTATTCAGGTGGGATAGACGTCCGCGCCGGCTGCGGAATGCTCGCCGCGACGCGCTAAACAACGTCGCACTGCACTTGCGCGCGACGTTGTTTAGCCTCTTCGGAGCCGCGGTCTGATTTAGCGGCGGGCGCGCTCGCAGACGATTTCGCGCTCGCCGTGTTTTTGGCCGGTGAGCGCGGCGCAGATCGCCGCTTCGTTCGACTCGGCGGCGATGAGATAGGTGTGCGAGTTGCGGACCTGGGTCTCGACGCCGGCGACGCCCCGCTCGGTGAGGAGCTGCGCGATCTCCGGCTCTCTCAGCCCGTCGCGGCGGCCGAGGTTGAGATAGAGCCGCACCTGTCCCGGCTCGAGCGGACGCTCGGGCTCACGTGGCTCGCGTGGCTCACGCGGAGGACGGGGCGCGCGCGGCGCTGGCGCTTCGGCGCGCTCGGTGCCGCCGGCGGCCGCTCCCGAGGTGGTGACCGGCGCTTCGGACTTCGAGTCGACCCACGCCTCCCAGAACTCGCGCCCGTCGGAGTCGTCGATGGTGCCATTGACCGGCGAGCTCTTGGCCTGGGGCGCGCTGCGCTGAGCCTGCACGCCATTTTCAGCTCGCGGACCGCGCTCGCGCTCACGCCCGCGGCTCTCTTCCCGCCCGCGCCCGCGACGACGACGGCGCGAACGTTCTCCGTTTGGCGCGGGATGCTCCCGGTCGCCTTCGCGCGGCGCCAGAGCGCGAGACTCCCCTTGGCCGCGCGCCTCTTGTGCGATGGCGGTGCTGTTTCGCGGCGCCTCGGTCGGGCTCGGCGCGAGAGCGATCGGTGCCGCGGAGATCGGGCTCGGCGCGGCGGGGATCGCCGCCACCGTCGGGTCGGGATCGTTGACCCGACGGCGCTCGGGCTGCAGCCGATCCTGGATCAGCGCCGCCACGTAGCGCTCGCCATCTTCGGAGGTCCACAGCCGCTTGGCGACCGCGATCCACTCCGCCGACGGCGCACGCGCGCCGGCCGCGTCGATCTGATTCTTGAGCGCCTCGACCTGGGCCGCCTCGCGCACCGACTTCCACTCGCCCTCCGACGGGAGCGTGCGCTCCTCCGGCTTGATCTTGTAGGTGAGCTTGAGCATGTAGAAGTTGCCGAGCTCGCGCGGCGAGATGAGCGAGATGGCGACGCCCGACTTGCCGGCGCGCCCGGTGCGCCCGGTGCGGTGCACGTAGACCTCGGCCGACTCGGGGAAGGTGTAGTTGATGACGTGCGAGAGATCGCTGATGTCGATCCCGCGCGCCGCGATGTCGGTCGCGACCAGGTAGCGCAGGTTCTTGTCCTTGCTCCGGCCCATCACCCGCTCGCGATCGCGCTGGGTGAGGTCGCTCGAGATCGCCTCGGCGTCGAGCCCGTTCTTGCGCAAATACTCGGCGACGAACCCGGTCTCCTCGCGCGTGTTGCAGAAGATGATCGCCGAGTCGGGCCGCTCCACCTCGAGCACCCGCACGAGATCGCGGTGCCGTCCCATCCCGCTCACCATGTAGTAGGCGTGCTCGATCTCGCGCGCGCCGACGAAGTCGGTCGACAGCGCGATCTTCTCCGGCTCCTTCATGTAGCGCGAGCCGATGCGCTCGATGTCCTCGGGAATGGTCGCCGAGAACAGCGTGGTCTGGCGGTTCTCCTTGGGCGGGCAGCGCTTGATGATCTCGGTGATCTCCTCGAGGAAGCCCATCGACAGCATCTCGTCGGCCTCGTCGAGCACCAGCACCTTGACCGCGTCGAGCTGGAGCGTGCCGCGACGCAGATGATCGAGCACCCGCCCCGGCGTGCCGGCCACCACGTGGGCGCCCGCCTTGAGCTGGTCGACCTGCTTCGGCATCGGCGCGCCGCCATAGATCGGCACCACCTCGAGCCCGCGGTACTGCCCGATCCGGCCGCACTCCTTGGCGACCTGGAGCGCGAGCTCGCGGGTCGGGGCCAGGACGAGCGCCTGCACCTTCTTGAGCGCGGGATCGATGAGCCCCTGGGCGAACGGAATGCCGAACGCGGCGGTCTTGCCCGAGCCGGTGCGCGACTGCACCAGCACGTCGCGCCCGGCCATCATCCGCTCGTAGACCGCGCTCTGCACCGGCATCGGATCGAGAAAGCCCATCTCGGTGAGCGCCTGCAGCACCTCGGGCCGAAGGCCCATCTCCGCGAACGTGCTCGGCGCCACGGTCACCACTTCGGCGCCTTGAGCAGGCGCGCGTCCGGCGCCCGCGCTGGCGGGCGTTCCGGCTTCTACTTCTGCATTCATCTGAAACTCTCTTTCGTTTCGATCAGCCGGCGCGCGAGGGCTCGCCCCGCGCGGCACGCTGGCGCTCGAACGTCTTGCGCGACGTCTCGAGAGCGTGCCGGATGTCGTTCACCTGCGACGCATGCTGATCGATGTACTGGTAGAGGAGCACCGCATAAGCGCGCTGCACCCCCTCGAGCTCGTCGTAGACCACCGCCAGGTGGTCGTACGCCGCTCCGAGCCCGTGATCGCGAAGCTCGTCGAAGCGGCAGCGCGCGCCAACCTGGCGCCAGCGCTGCTTCCAAGGCTTCGAGAACGCCTCCCACTGCTCGGCGAGCGCGATGTCATAGCGGGCGCCGAGCGCTTGGAGGTCGAACAGCTTCTGGTTGACGTCGTCGAAGAGCGATTCGACATCTGCCTGGCAGGAGAGGAGCGCATCGACGTCATCCTTGCTCCCCGAAAACCTCGTCCCGAGCTCGCCCGTACGCACCGCGGGGCGCGCAAACAGGCTGTGGGCCACCGACGCGATCAACCAGGCAACAATGATCGCGGCGATCCCGAACGTCACGATCTGGAGACCTTGACGGTAGCGGCGAAATTCCGGCTTGCCCGAAGAACGTGCCGAGTGGGCCGAATGAGCCGAGTGAGAATGACGAGGTGACAAACAAGTAACGATTCAAGAAATAAAACGTTTCGCGGATAAGCTAGCCGACGTCGGCGCAGGTGTCAACTCGCGCCGGGCCGGGTGGTGCGGCTACTCGGCGGGCAAGAGGAGCTGGGCCTCGCCCGATCCATCGGCGGTGCCCGCGGCCGCCTGACGCGGAGTCGGCAGGCAGCTCGGCTCAGAGCTCGGGCAATGGGCCGCAGGCGAGAGCGAATAGAGCTGCACCTGCGCCCCCGGGCGCGGCTGGCCGTCGGGCGAGCTCACCTTGGCGAAGACCAGCGCGCCGCGCGGCACGGTCAGCTCGCCGAGATCGAGGTTGCTCTGCACCTCTTCGCCCGTCTCCCAGACGAGCGGCAGCATGCTGCCCGCGGGCGGAAAGATCCCGAGGTCGTACTGGCCGGGATCGACCGAGAGAATGAAGCGCCCGTCGGCGCCGGTGGTGGTCGAGGCCAGGCTCACCACGTCGGCGAGCGAGGCGGCGGCGAGCTGGGCCACGGTCGCGGTGCCGGTCTGGATGCTCGCCATGGGAAGCGGCTTGCCGAAGGAGTCGAGCACCCGCCCGATGATCTCGGGACGGAGCGCGAGCATCACCGGCGCGCCGACGCCGCTCGACTGCCCGACCGCGAGGGTGAAGGTGGCGCGCTGAAAATCGGAAGAGGCGGGCGGCGCCACCACCAGCTCGTAGTTGCGCGTGCCCTGCGCGCTCGGCACCAGCGCCACCGTCACCTGTCCATCGGGCGAAGTGGTGGCGCTGGTGGTAAACAGCGCGGTGACTCCGCTCGCGCTCGCCGAATCGCTCACGTCGGCCGAGAAGCGGCACAGCGCGCCCGCGATCGGCAGCTCGGCCCCCGAGGAGCCGACGCCGGTCACGCGATAGGTGAGCTGAATGCTCGCCGGCAAGGGCGGCTCGACGAGGTTGGCGGTGAGCGAGTTGCCGGCGCCCGGCTTGGAGACATCGACCGCCATCGACAGCGACGGCGCGCCGATCGGCGCCGACATCTCGGGGCCGGGAGCGGCGACCAGGGTGATCGCGCTCGGCAGGTTGCGCGCGAGGCGAATCGCGTAGGCGCCCGAGCCGTCGGTGGTGGCGGTGGTCGACAAAAACGCGTGGCTCGCGGGATCGATCGCCTGCACCTTTAGCCCCGGCACCGGCTGGCCGATCGGATCGGCGACGGTGCCGTGGAGCTGAAGGAGCGTGGCCGGATCGTCGAGCACCAGATCGAAGCGGGTGTCGCTCGAGGCGTCGATGCCGGTGAAGGTCTGCGGCGGAAGCTCGCTCGCGTCGCTCGCCGCCACCCGGAGCGTGTAGCTCTCGCCCGGCAGGTCGGGCGTGACCGAGAGCGCGTACTCGCCGCTCGTCGGATCGATCTGCGCCTGGAAGATCCGATCGGGCCGGCCAGAAATGCGCGACGGTCGGCTCGCCACCACCGCGCCGGCCAAAAGTCGCGCGCCCACGCCCTGCCCGATGGTGACCTTGCCCGAGAGCATCACCGCCCGCGGCAGCTCGAGCGCGAAGCTGGCGCCGCTTGGATCGAGCGCGATGATCGGCAGCTCGACCGGCGCGAACGCGCTCGAGTCGACGGGCGACGGCGTGATCTCGGCGGCGAGCATCATCGGCGCGAGCGCGCACTCGGGCGGCGCGCAGGCGCCGGTGGGCCTGGTCCCCTGGCCGGCGTTTTCGCTGCACCCGGCGAGCGCGCAGCTGAGGGCGCAAGCGAGCGCGCAGGCGAGCCGTCTCATTGGCACCTTAGGTCCCACACCTTCTCGTCGTACAGGCCGCCCGGCACTTCGTTCTCGTGGCCGGCGACGGTGGAGAACGGCCGATCGGCGACCACCACGAACAGGGTGGTCGGTCCGAACAGGCCGCAAAAATCGAGGCTCTGAAACCCGCCGCGGCGCCGAATCGGGTGATCCGGGTCGGGCACCCCGGGCGCCATCATCGTCGCCTCCTGGCCGGTGTATACGCGCGACAGCGACCCGGTCGAGCCCGGCTTGAAGAGGCGCAGCGTGAGGGTGTCACCGATATTGGGATCGTCGGCGTCGAGGATGATCTGCACCGGGGTGGTCGAGAGCAGGTCGAGCTCGCCGAAGGGCGGCTGGGCGGTA
>JANWLJ010000059.1 GCA_025450955.1 Polyangium sp. (in: bacteria)
CGGCCGGTCCGCCGGTGCTGCTCTCGCGCGCGAACGCTTGCACGCGGTTGAGCAGCAGCTGAAAGGCGGCGTCGCCGGTCGCCTGCGCGGGATTGAGCACCGGCCCGTACTCGAGGGCGAGGCCCGCGCCGGACTCGAACGACAGGTTGTTCATCGGCTGCTTGGAGTATTCGTACGACTCGACGGCGGTGGCGTAGCCGAGAGGATCGGTGACCGTGATGCCGGTCGCCGGATCGGTGTACTGATCGGTGATGGGCGTAAACCGATTGAACCCGGTCAGGTTGCGCCCGAGGAGCTGCGCGAACGGCTCGCCGGAGATCTGCATCTCCACCGACGCGCGCATGTGCTCGGCCACATGAAAGCGGGTGTCCGTGGTCTGCGCGGTGAAGTACGTCGGCGGCACCGGCGTGGTCACCGGCAGCGACTTGTGACAGGAGAGCGCCGTCAGCATCAGCGCCCCAGCGAGCAGGCGCCGAATCATTCCAGACCTCCGTCGAGCGATGCGAGATCGGCGGGCACCGCGGTCATGTCGACGAGCGGCACGGCCATGTCGATCGGCGGGTGGGGCTTGAGCGGTGGACAGGTGCTCGCCGGGATCGCGCGCGGCACCGTGGGCAGGCTGCGCAGGTAGGCGACGATCGCGCGCGCTTCGACGTCGCCCATGTCGCCGTAGTGCATCATCGGAGGGCACAGCGGCTCCAGCCGGTTGTCGACGCCGAAACGCATCGCCCGAATGATCTGGATGTCGGCCCATCCGCCGAGCCCGGTGGCGATGTCGGGCGTGAGATTGGAGCCGTAGGCGCTGGTGCCCGGCTCGGGCGTGGTCTGTCCCGAGAGCGTGCCGTCGGGCGCGCGATGGCACTGGCCGCAGTTGCGCTGCGCGACGTAGGCCGCTCCGAGCGGTGCTTGATCGCCGGCGTCGAGCGCGAAGGTTCCGTCACTGCAGCCGGCGCAGAATCCGCCGATCACCATCAAGGCTGCGGTGACGAGCGACTGCACGGCCACAAAGGTAGCACAGCGCTTGCATGGTCCGGCGCCCATGCGTTATCTCGTCGCCTGCGCCATCGCCCTGACCGCGTGCGGTTCCTCGACCAAGGGCTCCTCGGACATGAGCGTGCGCGACCTGTCCATCGGCAGCAGCTACCTCCTCGCGGGCACCTTTGCGACCCGCCTCCGGCTGACCGCCGGATTCGAGCAAGATGCGGGCCCCTCGTCGCCGGGGATGGGGACGCTCGATCAACTCTTCATCCTGAACGCTTATGCCGCGCCCAATCCGGACGGAACCGCCTCGATGTCGGTGATGTGGCACCCCTGCAGCGTCGGGCTGCCGGGCGCCCTCGCGGTGCCGTATGCGGGCGCGCTCGAATCCATCGATGCCCAGAGCTCGAATGGCACGTTGAGCGGCAAGGGCGACGGGGCGACCTACACGCAGGGGCCGGTGGCGTTCGCCTTCGGCACCTGTCTCTCCAACCCGGCGAGCGATCCACTCCCCGACGGCACCAGCATCTGTCCCGCGCCCACCGACGGAGCGAATCGTCCGTGCGACGTCGCCCAGCGTGGCTGCGCGATCCCGACCACCGACGCGAATGGGCAGGTCTGGCCCGGGGTGCCCGTGATGGTGCCGGCCGGTAGCGGCCTCAGCCCCGATCCCGATGTGCTCTACGTAACCGGCCGGGTGATCTTCTCGCTGCAAGCCACGGTGCACGCCGACAACACCTTGGACGGCATGAGCACCGCCGGCACCACCGTCGAGTGGCGCGTGCTCGCCTGCCATCTGCGCGGCGCGAGCGGCTCGGCGGGCGCGTGCAGCGCCGTCCAGGTGGCCGCGCTCAATGCTCAGAAGCCCGCGATCACGGTCGAGAGCGGGACCTTGGTCGCGCATGCCCAGCCGCAGTACTACAACTGCGCCCAGTTCAACGGCAACGTCGAGGGCTCGCTCTCCGGGGCCGAAATGTTCGATGGCGGCATGCCGGACATGCCGCTATCGTCGATGTCCTTCTCCGACGTGCAGGGCGACATGGACGGGCTCGGCTGCGCCACCTGCCACGACACCTTCCCGATGGGTAAGATGCGGCTCGTCTTCGAGCCTTCGACGTTCGCTCAGCTGCGGCAGAATTATCAGCAGGTGCTGCCGTGGACCGCGCCGGACACGATGGTGGGTGCGCCACAGCCCGGAGGAAAATTCGTACACCAGGCGCCGGTGCCGTTCGGAATCCGCGAGCGCTGGCTGAGCTGGATCGCCGCCGGCGCGCCCTTCTCGCGCCCGTGAGGACCGCGGCAGCTTGTCCCGCCCGGAAGCGCCAACCGCGACATTTTGCCACGGCTACTGCATCGGTGCGCCGGCCACGATCCAGCGGCGGATCAGATCCTGCTGGCAGGCCGGTAGGGGCATCGGCGCAAACTCATTGAGCGGCATGCGTTGGCCGGCGCACGGCATGTCGGTGGTGACCTTCTGATAGAGGTAGCTCTTGCTCGGATCTCCTGGCGTGACCAGGGTGCCGCCGCAGGTCTCGTCGACGCCGTTCTCCTTGGCGAGCGACTGATTCACCAGGTGCGCGTAGGAGACGCCCTGGCTGAGATCGAGCGTGTCGTTGCAGCAGTGGCAGCCGATGCAATTCTGGTTGAACAGCTTTTGCACGTTGGCGAAGGAGGGTGCGATGCCGGCGTCGCCCTGCTGAGCGTCGCTGCACAGCGGCGGCGCTGATGCCAGATCGGCGACCCGCGCGTCGGCGCCGAAATCGGGCGGAGGTGGGTTGGTGCCGCCGCAGCCGGTGAGTACCGCGAACAGCCCGAGCAGGAGCGAGGCGCGCATCAGCAAGGGCCGCGGGCTGCAGAAGATGTGCCGTCTCATGCGCGCTCGACCGCTGATCTCCAAGAACGAAGGTGGCGGTCCACCTCGGCGCGCTGCATCTGCGGCTGAAAGCGCCGCACCGCGCCCGAGCCCGCGGCGGCCTGCCACACTTTGGGCAGCTCGGCGCGTTTCCACACTCCGGCGCCGAGCCCGCCGAGCATCGCCGCGCCGAGCGCGGTCGCCTCCACCATGGCCGGCCGCGCGATCTCGACCCCGAGCAGGTCCGCCTCGAACTGCATCAGCAGATCGTTGGCCGCCGCGCCGCCGTCGACTTTCAGCGACGCGAGCGACAGCCCCGAGTCGGCGCGCATCGCAGAGATGAGATCGGCGATCTGCAGCGCAATCCCTTCGAGCACCGCGCGCGCCAGGTGCGCTTTGGTGGTGCCGCGGGTCAGCCCGGTAATGAGGCCGCGCGCTTCGGGCCGCCAGTGCGGCGCGCCCAGGCCGGCGAGCGCCGGCACCACCACCACGCCGCCCGAGTCCGGCACCGAGCGCGCCAGCTCCTCGATCTCGCGCGCGGTCTGGATGATGCCGAGCCCGTCTCTCAGCCACTGCACCATCGCGCCGGCGATGAAGGTCGAGCCCTCGAGAGCGTAGACCACCTCGTCGCCGATCTTCCAACCGATGGTGGTGATGAGCCCATGCGTCGACGGCACCGCGCGCTCGCCGGTATTGAGGAGCAGGATCGCGCCGGTCCCGTAGGTGCACTTGGCGTCGCCGACGCCGAAGCAGGCCTGTCCGAACAGCGCCGCCTGCTGATCGCCCGCGATCCCCGCGACCGGCACCCCGTCGGGCAGCCCGGCCACGTCGCGGGTCTGTCCGTAGATCTCCGCCGACGGCCGCACCTCGGGCAGCATCTGCCGCGGCACTCCGAGATGCGCGCACAGCGCCTCGGACCAGCGCAGCTCGTGCAGATCGTAGAGCAGCGTGCGCGACGCGTTCGAGGCGTCGGTGATGTGCGCCCGCCCGCCGGTCAGCCGCCACACCAGATAGCTGTCGACGGTGCCGAAGCAGATCTCGCCGCGCTCGGCCCGCGCCCGCAGCCCGTCGATGTGCTCGAGCAGCCAGGCGAGCTTGGTGCCGGAGAAATAGGGATCGAGCACCAGGCCGGTCTTCTGGCGGAATTCGTCCTCGAGCCCCGCCGCTTTCAATTTCGCGCACGCGTCGGCGGTGCGGCGATCCTGCCACACGATCGCGCGATGGAGCGGCTTGCCGGTCGCGCGCTCCCACACCAGCGTGGTCTCGCGCTGGTTGGTGATTCCGATCGCGGCGATCTCGGCCGCCTCGAGATTGCCGCCGTTGCCGGCGCCGTGAATCGCGTCCGCGAGCGCGCCCAGCACCGACTGCCAGATCTGCTCCGGATCGTGCTCGACCTGGCCCGGCTCGGGGAAGTGCTGCTGAAACTCGCGATAGCCGCGCCCGCGCAAAGTCAGCTTCTCGTCGAAGACGAGCGCGGTCGAGCCGGTGGTGCCCTGATCGATGGCGACGATGAAGCGCGACATCCTAGCCTCCTTCCGTTTGCAGATGTTCGTGCAGGTGCGCGGCGACGGCGCGAAACACCTGCTCGCGCTCGACGTCGAGCGTGATCACGTGAAACGAGCGCTCGAGCTCGAGCCGCTTGACCACTTTCGATCCGAGCGAGACCGCGATCCGCTCCGAGCAGGCGGGCGGCACCGTGTGATCGAGCCGCGAGTGGATGAGCAGCGCCGGCTGGGTGATTTCGGACAGGCGCGGCGTGAGCTCGCGCCCGAGCTCGATCAGGCTGTGCAGCGCGGCGAGCGGCATCCCCGCGCGCCCCTGCGCGACCTTGTTGAGCCGCCGCATCTCGGGATCGAAGATGTCCGAGCCGGCGAGCTTGGGCATCGCCCAGCGCGACGAGCGCGGCAGGCGCTGCATCATTCGATCGAAGCGCATCGCCGCGGGATAGAGCCACAGCGCGGGAGCCAGCGCCGCGATCGCTTTTACCTCGGGCCTGAGGCGCGCCAGCTCGAGCGTGAGAATCCCGCCGAGCGAGAGCCCGCACCCCGCGACCTCGTCACAGCGCGCCGAGAGCGCATCGAACGCGCGCTCGACCGAGTCGAGCCAGTCGGGCCAGCGGGTGCGCGCGAGATCGCCGGTGGTCCCGACGTGGCCGGCGAGCTGCGGCCCGACGACCTGAAATCCCGACGAAGCGAGGTGCTCGCCCAAAAGGCGCATCTCGAACGGCGTGCCGGTAAATCCGTGGACCAGCACCACGCCTGAGCGCGCGTCGGCCGGCCCGAGCCCAAACGGCGTGACCTCCACCCGCTGAAGCCCTCGCATCGGCGCACAACGTACCCGGTTTCCCGACGTTACGCACGTTGACAGCGCGCCCTCGTCCACGATAAAAAAGGGTGGGCCTCTGCGTGCCGACGGCGCGGTCGAGATCCCAAGAACAGCTCATGAGCGAACGAGCGAAGCGACAGAGTGGATTCGATCGAGGCGAAGTGCGCAGCCCATCGGGCCGCGCCGCTCGTGAGCGAGAGCGATGAGCGACGACTGGAAGACCCGAGTCACGCAAATCCGCCCGGTCGAGAAGGCCGCCGTCGACCACGAGCAGGCCTGCCTGGTGCTGATCTATCCGCCGGGCTCCGAGCTCGGAAAGCGCTATCCGCTGCGCGGCCCTGAAGAGGTCGTGATCGGCCGCGGCGCCGACTGCGGCATCCAGGTCGATCGCGACTCGGTCTCGCGCAAGCACGCCAAGGTCACCCGCGCCGGCGATCTCTGGCAGGTGGTCGACCTCGGCTCCACCAACGGCAGCTACGTCAACGACGCGCAGATCACCCAGTGCTCACTGCGCGACGGCGATCTCCTCAAGATCGGCAACGCGATCTTCAAATTCCTCGTCGGCGGCAACATCGAGTCGAGCTACCACGAGGAGATCTACCGGATGACGATCGTCGACGGACTCACCCAGGCCTTCAACAAACGCTATTTCATCGAGAACCTGGAAAAGGAAATTCCGCGCTGCACGCGTCATCAGCGCCCGCTCTCGCTGCTCATGTTCGACATCGATCATTTCAAAAAGATCAACGACGAGCACGGCCACTTGACCGGCGACTTCGTGTTGCGCGAGATGGCCCGCCGCATCCGCACCCGCGTCCGCAAAGAAGAGGTGTTCGCGCGCTACGGCGGCGAAGAGTTCTCCCTGGTCCTTCCCGAAACCGCGCACGAGCAGGCGATGAAGGTGGGTGAGGACATCCGCCGGCTGGTCGAGGGCGATCGCTTCGACTTCGAAGGCGACCACATCCCGGTCACCATCTCGATCGGCGTCGCCACCATCGTCAACGAGGTCGCCCCCGACGCCTTCATCAAGGTCGCCGACGACAACCTGTACAAAGCCAAAAAATCCGGCCGCAACAAAGTCATCGGCTGAGCGCAACGATTCGGCTTGCACTCTCGTAGCGGGGGACCTTACGCCCCGCTCTGAGCCAACTGCGCTCATCCGGCGGGCAAGCCCCTGCGCTACGTTGATAAAAAAACGGGCGGCCCCGGAGGACCGCCCGTTGGCGTTTCAACTACCGCTCGGTTACGGCGCGCACATGAAGTCGTTGTTGGCCGGCTTGGCAATCGCCAGCGTCGAGCAAGCGACGCGCGCGGTGGTGTTGGCGGGAATCATCATCGTGCCGCGGTCGATGTTGATGCCGAACTGCTGAGCCGGATCGCCCGGCTTGGCGCACACCGCCGAGCACTTCGGATTGCTCTTGAGCTCCCAGCACGGCGTCGGGTTTTCGTGATTGGCGCCGCACCAGGGGATCTCGTTGACGGTGGTTGAGCCGTCCATATTGGCGGTGATGTCCTCGACCACGCAGTCGGGGTTCGCCGGATCCTTGAACGGCGAGGTGATGCACCCGGCGCCGATGTTCGACACGATGAGCGCGCCGAGGCTCTGGAGCGCGCTCTGATAGCTGGTGTCGCAGATCGAGGTCGACTGGTTGTTCTTGACCGAGTTGACCACCTGACGGATGCGGATCGCCGGGTCGCCGAAGAAGGCGTTGTTGTCGGGGGCGATGCACGAGTGCTGGACCACCACCGCGCAGGTGTTCGTGGTGTCGATCATGGGGCACTGTACATAGGGCCCAGGCGGGGTTTCACTCGGGTTGGCCAGGATGCTCGACACCGGCGAGTCGGGCGCGGTGATGTCGAAGAGGATCACGTCGCTCGGATCGGTCTTGATGCCGCCCGCGCCCGAGGGCTTGGAGAAGAAATTGATGTAGCGGTTGAGGTCGTAGCACTTGCCCTGACCCGCCGGCGGCACGCCCTTCGAGTTGCCGTTCGGATTGGGTGCGCCGTGGCAGCCCATCAGAGTCCCGCCCGAGTCGCCGTACGGCATGAGCTGGTCCATCCCGTTGATGCTGCAAGCCACGCCGTAGTGGGTGCCGCGATAGGAGAGCAGGGCGCCGTACTGCATCTGCGTCGGATCGAAAAGGTCGGAGTCGGGCGGGATCGAACAATCGTCATCCTCGTCGGTCACCCACACCACCACCAGGAGCGCGTCGGGGCGCAGAAAGTCGTGGTTGGCGGCCGGCGGATTGTGCAGCGCCAGGTAGACCGACTCGAGCTGTTGCTCGAAGCCGCAGCCGCCCGCGCCCACCGACGCCATACAGCTGAAGGTGGTCGCCAGATCCTGGCCCGGCGGCAGGTTCGAGGTGGCGTTGCCGCTCGCGTCGGGCGTGAGCTGGTTGTAGTCGATGAAGTTCACGCCGCCCGTCGGAGCGGTGCAGCCGGAAGCCGCCGCCGCGCCCACCGCCTGGAGCTGAGCGCCGTCGCCACCCGGGTGGCACTGCCCGTTTCCGAGGTTGTACGGACCGGCGCCGAGATCGGAGGTGACCACGCCGCTGTGGTACCAGGCGGGGTTCATCTTGCCGAAGTCGTCGAGGATCTTGATCAGCTGCGGGAACTGCGACTTGAGCTGATTCTGTTTCGGGATCATCGACGGCGAGTTGTCCACCATGAACAAGATGTCGACCTTGTTCTTGATGTTCTGCTCGACGCGGACGTCGGTCTCCTGCGTCGTCGACGGCACCGGCGTCTCGACCGGCGCGTCGTAACAGGCCATCACTCCGATGAGCGCGATCGGAGCGGCGAGCTTGAAGGTGCGCAGCCAGCGGTTACCACGGGACATGACTTCCTCCTCACAGGACGCAGGAATCGGCGCATCATAGCCCTACCCCGCGCAACCCTGCAACTGAGCAATCCCCAGGCCGCTTTTCCGTCCCCCAACCCCACGATTTTCCAAGCCCCTCCGACGACACCTGCCAACCAGGTTGTCAGAGAGAGCCAACCGAGTTGGCGGAGAGGGCAGCCGGGCGAGGGCGTGGTTTCGCGCTGAGGGCGGGTGGGTTTTGTGGGGCGGATTCCGCGGTGAGGGCGGGGTTGGATTTGTGAGGGCGGGGTTGCTTGCGACTCGTGCCGTGTCGGGTACTCGGGATCCGCGCGCTGGCGCGCGCTCACGTAGGCGGGGAGGCTGCGCCTCCCCCCTCGACTGCGCGCGGGCGATGACGAAGCGCTTGATCCACCGACGGTGGCCGCACGCAGTCTCACCCCCCACCTGACACGGCGAGCTGAAGCTCGCCGTTCCGGGGTGGCGCCCGGTGGCTCGCGGGTGCTCGCCGTTATTTGCGGGCTTCGGGAAACGGTGCTAACCAACTAAGCTGGGAAAACGGCGACTTGCAGGCGAGTACCCACAGGCCTTCACGGGTCTCAGGGGCGGCTGTCGGGGCGGAGCCCGGGGCGCTGAGGCAGGTGCTTGTCGTCGATGACGAGGAGAGCTTGCGCCACATGTTGGTGGTGCTGCTCAAGCGCGAGGGGTATCACGCGACCGCGGTGGCGTCGGGGGAGCAGGCGCTGCTCGAGCTGGCGGCGCGCTCGTACGACGTGGTGCTCTCGGACATTCGCATGCCCAAGCTCGGCGGGCTCGAGCTGGTCGACGAGATTCACAAGCGCGAGATCGAGACCACGGTGATCCTCATGACCGCGTTCGGGTCGGTCGACGTCGCGATCGAGGCGATGAAGCGCGGGGCCTACGACTACATCTCCAAGCCGTTTCGGCCCGACGAGGTGGTGCTGATCCTCAAGAAGGCCGAGGAGCGCGAGCGGCTGCGGCGCGAGAACGCCTCGCTCAAACAGGCGCTCGCCGAGCGGCACCGGAGCGAGAGCGCGGGGCCGGCGGGGATGATCGCGTCGAGCGCGCCGATGCAGGAGATCCTGCGCACGGTCCGCAAGATCGCCGAGTACAAGACCACCGTCCTCATCACCGGCGAGTCGGGGACGGGAAAAGAATTGATCGCGCGCGCGATTCACGAGCTGTCGCCGCGCAAAGAGGCGCCGTTCGTCGCGGTCAACTGCGGCGCGATTCCGGAGACGCTGCTCGAGAGCGAATTGTTCGGCCACAAGAAGGGCGCGTTCACCGACGCGATTCGCGATAAGAAGGGGCTGTTCGAAGAGGCCTCGGGCGGGACGCTGTTTCTCGACGAGATCGGCGAGCTTCCGCTCTCACCGCAGGTCAAGCTCTTGCGGGTGCTGCAAGAGCAGATGGTGCGCGCGATCGGCGCCAACGTCGACGAGCCGGTCGACGTGCGGGTGGTGGCGGCGACGGTGCGCGATCTTTCGGCCGAGGTGGGCGCGGGGCGCTTTCGCGAAGATTTGTTCTATCGGCTGAACGTGATTCAGGTGCACCTGCCGCCGCTGCGCGAGCGGCGCGAGGACATCGCGGTCCTGGTCGAGCACTTCGTTCAGCGCACCAACGCGCGGCTGGGGATGCAGGTCGAAGGCGTGTCGCCCGAGGCGATGAAGCTCCTTTATGCCTACGGCTGGCCGGGCAACGTGCGCGAGCTCGAGAACACCATCGAGCGGGCGATGGTGCTGGCCGACGGGCCGCGCATCGAGGTCGACGGGCTGCCCGAGCGCCTCCGGGAAAAGGGCGATCGGATCCGGCAGACGCTCAAGTCGGGCGAGCTATCGATCAAGAAGACGACGCGCATCATCGAAGAGGAGCTGATTCGGCGGGCGCTGCGGGAGACCGGCGGAAATCGAACCAACGCCGCGAAAATTTTGGAAATCAGCCATCGGGCGCTGCTCTACAAGATCAAGGAGTACGGGATCGACTGAAGAAAAGTTGACCGAGGTGCGCTAGGTGGTAGGATGTAGGACATGGTAGGAGATCTGATTACTTAATTAAGTATCTTTGTAGATTCTCTTGACGCAGAGGAGGACCGGATCCCATCATGTCTCGTTTCTTCGGGGACGAGACCAGCGATGGAAGCGCACAAGAACGAGGGAGCCAAGCTCGAGACCGAGAGGGACGAGCGTGCTCGCTCGGAATCGAAGCCGAAGAGTGAAGAAGAGGCCAAGAGGGAGGCTCCGGCCAAGCACGGCAAGCTCGCGCGCAAAGTGAAGAACAACGTCCGCAAGATGCGGATGGAAAGAATGATGAGCAAGGCCGAGCTCGCGAGGCGGGCGGGCCTGTCGACCCTCACGGTGGATCGGGTCGAGCGCGGGATGAGCTGCCGGATGGACACCAAGCGGAAGATCCTGGAAGCGCTCGGGCTCAAGCCGCAGGATCGAGTCATGGTGTTCGGAGACTCCGAAGAAGACTGACGGGCGCGGTCACTGGCCGCGCCCCGGAAAGGTGGGACGCGGTAAATGGCGAAGAACTGTATCGGTCTCGATCTGGGTTCGAGCGCGGTCAAGCTCACCCAGGTGAAGAAGGGAAGGGGCGGGACGTTCCAGCTCCTGAACTTCGGCATCGAGCCGGTTCCGCCGGACACGATCGTCGACGGCGCGATCCTCAACCACTCGGGGGTGGTCGAGGCGGTGCGCGCGCTCTTCGATCGGCTCAAGATCAAGCAGAAGGAGGTGGCGCTCGCCATCTCCGGCAACGCGCTCATCATCAAGAAGATCTTCGTCCCGGCGATGACTCCCGAGGAGCTCGAGGAGCAGGTGCCGTGGGAGGCGGAGCATCACATCCCGTTCAACAAGAACGACGTCGAGATCGATTATCAGGCGCTCGGCGGGCGAAACGCGGCGGGGCAGATGGAGCTCCTGCTGGTGGCGGCGAAAAAAGAGGTGGTCAACGACTACGCGCAGGTGGCGCGCGAGGCGAGCCTGCATCCGGTGGTGGTCGACGTGGCCGCGTTCGCGGTGCAGAACGGGTTCGAGGCGGCCTATGGCGCGACCGACGACGTGGTGGCGCTGATCAACGTCGGCGCGTCGCTCTCCACCATCAATATTCTGGCCGGCGGGACCAGCGCGTTCACCCGCGACGTCACCACCGGCGGCAACGCGTTCACCGACGACATCAAGCGCTACCTGGGCGTCTCGGGCGACGAGGCCGAGGCGATGAAAGTGGCCTTCTCCGAGGGAGACGCGTCGCAGGACGTGGGGCGGATCCTGGTCAACACCGCCAACGGGATCGCGGGCGAGTTCCAGAAGTCGATCGACTTCTTTCTGTCGTCGCATCCCGACACGTCGATCAGCCGGGTCTATCTCGGCGGCGGGTCGGCGCGGGTGCCGCCGCTTTCGCAGGCCATCGAAGCGCGGGCGCGGGTGGCGGTCGAGATCATGGAGCCGTTCAAGAACGCGGCGAAGGCGCCGCATCTCGACGACGCCTTTTTGCGCACGCACGGGGCGCAGGGGCTGGTCTCGCTCGGGCTGGCGCTTCGCTCGCCAGGAGACAAGTTCCAGTGATGGTGCGGCGATGATCAGAATCAACCTCCTGCCGGTCAAGGCGGCCAAGCGCCGCGAGCAAGGACAGCGGCAGCTCCTCATCGGCGCGGTCGCGATCTCGCTCGCGATCGTCGGGATCATCTTGTTCAACTCCGCCGAGGCGGGGCAGATCGAGAAGCAGCAGCAGCACAATCAGGTGACCTCGCGCCAGATCGCGCAGCTCAAGGCGGAGATCGGCGACTACGATCTCGTCAAGCACCAGCGCGATGAGCTGATCCGGCAGCGCGACGCGATCAAGCGGCTCGAGGCCAACCGCTCGGGGCCGGTCTATCTCATGCGCGAGCTCTCGGACATTCTCACCAAGGGCAAGGGGCCGACCTTCAACAAAGAGCAGTACGAGGAGTCGCTCAAGCGCGATCCCAACGCCGGCTACAATCCGAATTGGGATCCCAAGCGGCTGTGGCTCCTTTCGTACGAGGAGCGGGCGCAGCAGGTGAAGATCCGGGGCGCGGCCAAGAGCAGCGAGGACGTCGCCGAATTTTTGAAGCGGCTCAAGATCTCGGCCTTCTTCTCCGACGTGTATTGGCACCAGACCCAGCCGCAGTTCGACGCCAAGCTGAACGTCGCGTACGTGACCTTCGACGTCACCTGCAAGGTGAACTACTAATGCAGCCGCTCTTCGATCGGATCGCGGCGGCGCCGCTCGCGTCCAAGGTGGGCGGGCTGGTGCTCGCCATCGTGCTCCTGTGCGCGGGCTATTGGTACTTCTGGTACTCGGACATGCAGGATCAGCTCACCGATCTCGTGCACCAGTCGCAGAAGCTCGACACGGAGAAGGCGGAGTACGAGCGGCGCAAGCACGAGTACCTCGCGTTTCGCAACGAGGTGAACGGGCTGCTCGAGGAGCAGAAGGAGCTTTTGCGGGTGCTGCCGAAGTCCGATGACATCGAGCAGTTCATCGAGAACGTGCAGGCGCAGGTCGAGCTCGCGGGGCTCACCAAGGTCTCGTCGGTGCGCGACGCCGAGCAGCCGGTGGAGATGTACGTGAAGATCCCGATCCGGATGTCGCTGGTCGGGAGCTATCACCAGATCAATCACTTCTTCAAGAACGTCGGCGACCTCAAGCGGATCGTCAACATCGAGGATCTGACGATGTCGCCGAGCGAGGGATCGGGATCGCTCACCGCGCCGACGCTGCTCAAGGCGTCGTTCGTGGCCACCACCTTCATGTTCGAGGACAAGGGGCGTCACGCCGGGCCGGGCAAGCCGGCGGGCACCTCGATCTCGACGGGAGGCGGACGATGAAGCGCGCCTTTGCGATCCTCGGGGTCGCGCTTCTCTTCGCGGGCTGCGGCGACGATGCCGCGCCCAAGCCGAAGGCGCCGCCGCCGAAAGCCGCCCGGCCGCCCGCCGCGGTCGCCGCGCTCGCTCCGCCGCCGTCGATGTCGCGCGAGGCGCTCCTCGACGAGGTGCGCAAGCGGCCGCTTTCGAACGACGACTTCACCGAGTCGGAGAACAATCGCGATCCGTTTCGATCTTATCTCGAGACCTTCGCGGTGCAGCCGCCGGTGCTGGGCAAGCAGCACAAGATCATCTTGCAGAAGTTCTCGCTCGACGAGCTGAAGCTGGTCGCGATCGTGTCGGGGGACTCGGTGGCGCCGCGCGCGATGTTCGTCGATCCGAGCGGGATGGGCGTCAACGTGATGCGCGGGGATCACGTCTCGAAGGCCGACGCGACGGTGGAGCGGATCGCGCCCGACCGCGTGCTGTTTCAGATCGAAGAGGACGCGGGCAGCGGCAAGGTTCGCATGGTCGAGCGGGTCATCGAGCTGCATGCGGGTGAAGTGGTGACGCAATGAAGACGAAGGAGCCTGGAATGAGGGGTCCGAGCGCTCTCGGTCTGGCGATGTTCCTCATCGGGGTGCCGCTCATCGCGCACGCCGAGCCGAACGTCGTCACCCAGGTGGTGGCGCGCGCCGACGGCGCTCGCACCATCATCACGGTTCACGGCACCGCCACGCCCAGCTTCACCGCTTATCGGCTGGAGCGGCCGTCTCGGGTGGTGGTCGATCTCGCCGACGGGCGGCTCGCCACCGCCGACGGGCCGATCGACGTCGACACCTGGGCGGTCGGGCAGATCGCGACGGCGCAATACGCCGACGAGGCGAGCCGCACCGCGCGGGTGATGATCGGGTTCAAGCGGGCGTCGAGCTATGACGTGCGCGCCAAGGGGCACGACGTGATCATCACCGTCACCCCGAATGAAAAGCCGCCCGCCGACGCGCTCAAGGCCGAGCGCGCCAAGGCGGCCGAGGCGCTCCAGCGCCGGCAACAAGCGGAAGCGGCGGCCGACGTGAGCGAGGCGCGGCGCAAGCAGGCGGACGCGGCGGCGGCCGAGAGTGAACAGAAGCGCAAGGCGGCCGAGGCGGAGCTCGGCCGGGTGCAGGCGTCGCTCAAGCAGGCGCGCACCGACGAGCAGGCGCGGATGAACGCGCAGGCCGCGGCCGAGCGCGCGCAGCTCGACGCCGGATCGCGGGCGCAGGCGGCGGAGCGCAAGGCGACGCAGGCCAAGGCGCGGGCGCAGGCGGCGCAGGCGGAGCTCGAGCGGATCGTGGCGGCGCGGCAGGCGGAGCAGGCGCGGCTTCTGGCGGCGCAGCTGAGCACGCAGGCGGCGCAGAAGAGCGCCGAGACGGCGCAGAGCAAGGCCAAGGCCGCGCAAGCGAGCGCGCAGGCGGCGCAAAAGAGCGCCCAGGCGGCGCAGGACAGCGCGAACGCGGCGCAAAAGGGCGCGCAGGCGGAAAAGGCGCGGCTCGACTCGCTCAAGGCGCAGGCCGACGCGCTGGTCAAGACCCGCGAGGCCGAAGCGCAGAAGCTCGCCGCGACCCAGGCCCAGGCGCGCAAGCTCGAGGCGGCCAAGGCGACGCGGCTCAAAGAGGCGCAGGCGGCGGCCGAAGAGCGCGCGCAGGCGAGCCAGGCGGCGCAGGCGGCCGAGGAGCGGCGGCTGAGGGCGCAGGCCGACGAGGCGGCGCGGCTGGCGCAAGCGGCGCAGGCGGCGGAGAAGCTCGAGCACGCGCAGTCGGCGATCGCGGCGGCGCAGAAGAAAGCGGAAGACGCGGCGCAGGCGGCCAAGACGGAGCTTGCGCGGCTCGATGGAATCCGGAGCGAGTCCGAGCGGATGGCGGAGGCGGCGGAGGCGGCGCGGCTCGACGTCAATCGCCAGCGCGCCGAGAGTCAGCGGCTCCTGGCGCTGCAGGCGGCGGAGCGGGCGCGGCTCGATCACGAGCGCGCCGAGGCGACTCGGGTGGCGGCGGCGCGCGCGCAGGCGGCGCATCAGGCGTCGCGTTCGGCCGAGCTGGCGAACCTGTCGGCGGGCAAGCTCGAGGCGGCCGAGCGCGAAGCGCGCCGGATCGCGGCCGAGCGGGCCAGGGAGAGCGCGCGGCTCGAAGCGGTGCAAAAAGAGGCGCAGGCGCTCGCCGAGACCCGCAAGGCCGAGGTGCAGAAGCTCGACGCCGCGCGTGCCGAGGCGCGCAAGGTGACCGACGAGAGAGCGGCGCAGCTCAAGGCGCTGGTCGAAGAGAAGCAGGCCGAGCTGAAGGCGCTCGCCGAAAGGCGCGCCACCGAGCTGCGCCAGCTCGACGACGAGCGGGCCGTCGAGGACAAGGCGATCGCGGATCGGCGCGCCGAGCACGCCACGCTCGATCACCAGGTGGCGGCGGCCAAGCGCGAGCTGCAGCGCCTCGAGCGCGAAGCGAACAAGCGGCTGGCGATCGTGCCGACGCCGGCCAAGGTGGCGGCCGCCGCGCCGGAAGCGCGCGCGTCCAAGAGCGCGCCGAAGATCTCGCCGGCGGAGCTGCGGGCGGCGCTGCCGGTCGAGAAGGTGGCGGCGCGCATCCACGACGTGCGGTTCGACGACGCGGCGGATC
>JANWLJ010000060.1 GCA_025450955.1 Polyangium sp. (in: bacteria)
CCCGAGTACTTGCCGATGAGGATCTTGTCGCCGGCCTTGACCGACAGCGCCTGCACCGTGCCGTTCTCGAGCACCTTGCCGTTGCCGACCGCGATCACGGTCGCCTCGAGCGGCTTCTCCTTGGCGGTGTCCGGGATGAACAGGCCCCCGGCGGTCTTCTCTTCTTCGGCGAGGCGCCTCGCCAGAATGCGGTCGTGAAGCGGACGGATCTTCATGGACAAACCTCCCTTTACCCTTGAGCTGCTTTCTTGGAATCTTTTTTCGAGTCTTTGTTTGGCTTGGAATCGGTCGCGGTCTTCTTCTTGTCGTCGGCGACCGCCTTCTGGACGCGGTCGCCGCGATCGTTGTCGGTGCGGGGCTTGTCGCCCGGCTTGGGGGACGAGTAGAGATCGCTGTACCAGCCGCCGCCCTTGAGCTGAAACGAGGTGGCGCTGATCAGCTTCTCGAGCGCCGACTTGCCGCACTCGGGACATTTCTTGAGCGGCGCCTCGGCGAGCTTCTGCTGCACCTCGAGCTCGTGGCCGCACTTGTTGCAACGGGATTCGTAAATCGGCATGACACCCTCCGAACGCAGGTCAGGGTAGCCACGCGCGGCGGTTTGTCAATAGCCCGGTGAGAGTGCTAAAAAATCAGAAAAAGACTAGCAGTTACAGCGAGTATTCTGCTGCGCAGGTGCCCAGCGGACCGGCCCCGTCCTGCACCGGCGCGGCCCATCCGTCGGCGGTGCACTGATACCAGGTGTCGTCGAAGGTCGACTGCACGCAGGTCCGCGGCGGGACGTCCTTGTTGAGCGTGTCGGAGTGGCACCAGGCATAGCTCGAGGTGCAGCCCGACTGGCCCGCGTACCAGCTTCCGTCCTGGCAGGTGTACCAGGTGCCGTCGGAGCCCGACTGCACGCAGGTCCCATCGCCGACGTCGGCGTCGAGCGTCGCCGAGTGGCAGCCCGCGGGCGCGCTCGGGCCGGAGCTCGGCGGTGGCGGGGCAGGCGGCGCCGGATTCGAAGGCGCCGTTCCCGTTCCCGAGCCTGATCCCGAACCCGAGCCTGATCCCGAACCCGAGCCCGAGCCCGATCCCGCGTCGCACGGCCCGAGCGGCGTGGTGCGCGCGACCTCGGTGACCTCGATCGCGAAGTGGTCGCTGTAGCCCGCCGATTTGACTCCGAACAGGTGCTCGGAGACCAGCGGCGAGGCGTCGATGATCGGCCGTCCCGCCGCGCTCTCGACGCAGACGTCGGGGCCGTAGTCGTCGGTCTGCGCCACCACGCACTTGCCGTTGCCCTCGATGCGGATGTGCGCGCCGCAGCCGTACCTTTGCCGTGACGCGGCGTAGTACCAGTTTCCGCCTTGCGTGTACGAGCCGCACGACATCTCGCCGTTGTCGCTCGGGCTGAACCCGAAGCTGGTCAGGTAGTAGTCGCCCGACGACGGAATCGCCGACGAGGCCTTGCCGTGGCAGCCCGACAGCCCCTCTTCGGTGCGCGCGGTGCTCTGCCCGCCGCCCGCGATCTGACCGCCGCCGCAGCCGGCGCCGAAGAGCCCGAGGAGCGCGGCCGAAACTCCGGCCAGGCCGAGGCCGCCGAGAGAGAATCGCTGCAACATGCGAGCGCGCGGCTGGTTCATGGCCCGCCAGGCACTGCACGGACCTTGCCGGGGCGCTGGGTAAGACATTTCAGTAGGTTGCCCCTCATGCGGCTGGGGGAACGCACCCCACCGGGCCGCCGGAGCCTCACACCGTCGGTGGCAGCCCCCGAACAAATGGTTCAACCATTAAGTAGATTGGTCAAACCAATCTCCGGGCCTTGCCGCGCCGCGGGAGAGCGTGCTAGGCAGCCTGCGAGGAGAGTGCACCATGGCGCAGCCGCCGCTCACCGACTACGAGAAGTACATCCGCACCGAGGAGCTCCTGGCGCTTCAAAAGCCGCGCGAAGCGCTGAGCTGCCACGATGAGATGCAGTTCCAGGTGGTGCATCAGGTCGCCGAGCTGTGGATGAAGCTGTGCGAGCACGAGCTGATGTTCGCCACCGTGCGGATGCGGGAGGGCGACGCGCCGCGGGCGCTCCGCGCGCTCGAGCGGGTCAAGCGGATCCAGGCGCTCCTGGTCGAGCAGCTCGACATCATCGACACCATGTCGCCCCGCGACTACATGACCATCCGCAACGCGCTCGGGCGCGGCTCGGGGCAGGAGTCGCCGGGCTTCCGTCGCATGCTCCAGCTTCCCGACGAAGTTTGGCCCGGCTTCGAAGCGCTGCTTTCTGCCCGGCGGGTGACCTTGCGCCAGATCTACGAGCAGCCCGATCAGCATGGCGAGCTGTTCAACGTCGCCGAGGCGCTGCTCGATGTCGATCAGGCGCTTCAGGGTTGGCGGCAGCGCCACCTGCTCTTGGTCTATCGCCAGATCGGCGCGGGCACGCCCTCGCTCAAGGGAAAGCCGTCCGAGCTGCTGGCGGAGGGGATGAAGCACCGCTTCTTCCCCAAGCTTTGGGAGATCCGCGACGAGCTGTTCGCCGAGTGGACCAAGACCCATCCCTACGGCGCCGAAAAGGGCTTCCACGGCTGAGAAGTGGTTTAACCAATTTTAGAGTTGGTTGAACCAATTTTCGGGCGGGTTTGCGGCTTGCGGCGCCTTCGCCGGCCGTGTTACCAACCGGCTACCCAGGAGTGATGAGCTTTTGCGCTGGCGCGGTGAGTTCCCCGCGCTCGAGAAGTCGGTCTACATGGTGTCGCACTCGCTCGGCGCGATGCCGCGCCGCACCTACGAAGATCTGCGCGAGTACGCCGAGCTGTGGGCGATCCGCGGCATCAATGCGTGGGAGAGCTGGCTGCCCGAGGTCGATCGGGCGACCGAGCGAATCGGCAAGATCATCGGCGCGCCGAAGGGGACGATGGCGATCGCCACCAACGTCTCGCAGGTCCAGGCGCTCATCGCGAGCTGCCTCGACTACGCCGGCGAGCGCCGCAAGGTGGTCTACTCCGACCTCAATTTCCCGTCGGTGAGCTACATCTGGCAGGAGGAGCGGCGGCGCGGCGCCGAGGTGGTGGTGGTCCCGAGCGAAGACGGCGTTCACCCGCCGATGGCGCGGCTGCTCGAGGCGATCGACGAGCGCACCTTGATCGTGCCGATCTCGCACGTGCTGTTCCGCTCCTCGGGGATCAAGGACGTGCCGGCGATCGTGAACCGCGCGCGTGAAGTGGGCGCGATGGTGCTGCTCGACTGCTATCAATCGGCCGGCACCCTCCCGGTCGACGTGACCGGGCTCGGCGTCGACTTCGCCTGCGGCGGCTCGGTCAAGTGGCTGTGTGGCGGGCCCGGAGCCGCCTATCTCTACGTGCGGCCCGATCGCATCTCCGAGCTCGAGCCGCGCGCGACCGGGTGGTTCGGACACGAAAAGCCCTTCGCCTTCACCATGCCCGAGCAGCGCTTCGCCGAAGGGATCTGGCGCTTCATGGCCGGAACGCCGGCGATCGCCGCGCTCTACCAGGCGCGCGCCGGCGCCGAGATCGTCGGCGAGATCGGAGTGGATCGGATCCGCGCCAAGTCGCTCCGCCAGACCAGCCGCATCCTCGAGATCTGCGACGCCGCCGGGTATCGGGTCCACACTCCGCGCGCAGCCGAAGAGCGCGGCGGCACCATCTGCTTCGACTTCGACGGCTCCGACCGGGTGTCGCGCGCGCTCAACGCGACCGGCTTTCTCTGCGATCATCGTCCCGGCGCGGGCATCCGCGTCTCGCCGCACTTCTACACCACCGACGAAGAGGTCGAGCGGTTCATGGCGGAGGCGGCGCGGCTGCGGACGGCGAGCTGATGGCGGTCGAGCTCATCAACCCGCCCGAGCTCGCCAGGCCGCGCGGCTACTCGCACGGCGCCGCCGGGCACGGCCGCACGTTTGCGCTCGCCGGGCAGATCGGCTGGGATGGGAGCGCCCGCCTGGTCTCGAGCGAGCTGGTGCCGCAGTTTCGCCAGGCGCTCGCCAACTTGACCGCGGTGCTCCGCGCCGCGGGCGGCCGGCCCGAGGATCTCATCGCGCTGCGCATCTATGTCCCCGACAAGCGGCGCTACCTCGCCTCGGTGAAAGAGGTGGGCGAGGCCTACCGCGCCGAGCTCGGCCGCCACTTCCCCGCCATGGCGCTCGTGCAGGTGGCCGATCTGCTGGAAGAGGGCGCGCTGGTCGAGATCGAGGGGCTCGCCGTTCTCCCCGAGTAATGGTTGAACCCATTTTCGGATTGGTTTGACCAATCCGCGAGAGGTCGCAAGCATGCTGGCGCCGAAGAGCTTCCGCTACTCCGTCGACGGCGGCGTCGCCATCCTGACGCTCGATCGGCCGGACACGCTCAACTCGCTCACCTTCGAGGTCTACGCCGAGCTGCGCGACACCTTCGTCGCGCTCGAACAGGAGCGGGAGGTCAAGGCGGTGGTGCTGACCGGCGCCGGCCGCGGTTTCTGCTCGGGCGGCAGCGTTCACGACATCATCGGACCGCTGTTCGAGATGGACGGACCTGCGCGGCTGCGCTTCACCCGGATGACCGGCGCGCTCATCGGCGCGATCCGCGCGCTGCGAAAGCCGGTGGTGGCGGCGGTCAACGGGATCGCCGCCGGCGCCGGGGCGGTGATCGCGCTCGCCTGCGATCTGCGGGTCATGTCCGAGCGGGCGAAGATCGCCTTCTTGTTCGTCAAGGTGGGCCTGGCCGGTGCCGATATGGGCGCGGCCTGGCTCTTGCCACAGGTGGTCGGCCTCGGGCGCGCCACTGAGATCCTGATGTTGGGTGAGCCGATTCTCGCCGCCGACGCGCTCGCGATCGGGCTCGCGAATCGGGTGGTGGCGCCGGAGCGGGTGCTCGACGAGGCGCGCGCGCTCGCCGACCGGCTGGCGCGCGGCCCGGGATTCGCGCTCGGGATGACCAAAGAGATGCTGAGCCGCGAGCCGACCCTGTCCCTCGAAGCGGCGCTCGAAGCCGAGGCGCAGGCGCAGCAGATTTGCATGGCCACCGACGACTTCCGCGAGGCCTATCAAGCGTTCGTCGCCAAGCGCGAACCGAAGTTCGAGGGGCGCTGACCGATGCGCGCGCGAGCTTCTCGACGATGAGCGATCTCGATCCCAGGTCGCCCGAAGGCGCGCCTCCCGGGGCGAGCCGCACCGAGGCTCAGGCGACCGGCTTTCTCGACGAGCGGCACCTCGAGCTCAAGCGGCGCGCGCAGGCCTGGGCCGCGGCCGCGCGGCTGGAAGAGGAGCACGATCCCAGGCGGCTGGTCGAGCGGCTCGCCGAGGGCGAGCTCCTGCGCGCCTGCGTGCCGGCGGCCTTCGGCGGGCTGCGCGAGCGCGTCGAGCTGCGCGACCTCACCGTCTTGCGCGCGGTGCTCGGCTATCGCTCGTCGCTCGCCGACACGATGTTCGCGATGCAGGGGCTCGGCAGCTACCCGGTGACCTTGGCCGGCACCGACGGGCAGCGCGCGGCGCTCTTGCCCAGGGTCGCCCGCGGCGAAGCGATCTGCGCCTTCGCGATCACCGAGCCCGAGGCCGGCAGCGACGTGAGCGGAATCGCCACCCGCGCGGTGCGCGACGGCGACAGCTATCTCCTCGACGGCGAGAAGACCTTCATCTCGAACGCCGGCATCGCCGACCACTACGTGGTGTTCGCGCGCACCGCCGACGACCGCCATCGCGGGATCTCCGCCTTCTGTGTCGAGGGCGGGGCCAATGGTTTGACCACTACCCCGATCGAGCTCATCGCGCCGCACCCGATCGGCACCGTCCGCTTCGCCGGCTGTCGCATTCCGGTTTCGGCCCGCCTGGGAGAGGAGGGCGACGGGTTCAAGCTGGCGATGGCCACGCTCGACTTCTTTCGCACCTCGGTCGGCGCGGCGGCGGTCGGTATGGCGGCACGCGCGCGCGCTGAGGCGATCGCGCGGGTAAAGACGCGCCGCCAGTTCGGCAAGCCGCTCGCCGAATTTCAGGCCACCCAAATCGCGATCGCGGAGATGGCGATGGACGTCGCCGCCTCGACCCTGCTCGTGCTCTCCGCCGCCCACCGCCTCGACGTGACCGCCGCGCCCTCGGCGGTCGACGCCGCGATGGCGAAGCTCTACGCCACCGAGGCGGCGCAGCGGGTGATCGATCGGGCGGTGCAGCTCCACGGCGGGCAGGGCGTGGTGGCGGGCGCGATTGTCGAGCGGCTCTATCGCGAGGTTCGCGCGCTGCGCATCTACGAGGGCACGAGCGAGATCCAGAAGCTGGTGATCGCCCGCTCGCTCCTCCGGTGAGCTTCGATGACGCGAGCTCGCGAGCCGCTCTAGAGGTTGAACCGATCGACCTGATTTGCTATCGAGCATCGCATGGCCGAGCCCCACTACGAGCGTCACGTCTTCATCTGCACCAATCGCCGCGATCCGGGAAACCCGAAGGGCTGCTGCGCGGAGAAGGGTTCGGAGAAGATCCGGGAGACCTTCAAAAAGGAGATCGCCGAGCGCGGGCTGCGCGGCCGGGTTCGGGCGAACGCCGCCGGCTGCCTAGATCAGTGCGCGCGCGGCCCGACGGTGGTCGTCTACCCGGAGCAGGTCTGGTACACCTGCCCGACTCCCGAGGACGCGGTCGAGATCATCGAGTCGCATCTGGTCGGCGGCGTGCCGGTCGAGCGGCTGCGCATGAAGTGAGAAGGAGGCCGGATGAGGAGCAGCGTCAGGGTTGGGCTGGTAGCGATCCTGCTGGTGACGGCGATCGCGACCGCCGCCTGGTTCCTTGAGCCGCCTCCGTCGGTGCGCTACGCCGGGTCGCGCGGCGCGATCGAGGCGATGGTGTCGCTACGGACCGGCGGGAGCGCGCCGCCCGAGAAGCTCACCGTCGATCTCGGTGGCGGGGTCCGGATCGTCGCGACGAGGCTCCGTTGAAGGAATTTCGTCGAATGGTTCAACCAATGAAAGGATTGGTTTAACCAATGTGGACGCCGCCCGAGCACATCAAGCACGAGCTGCCCGAGGTGCGTTGGCCGACGGCGCAGGAGGCGGCGGCCTCCCGCTGGTTCAGCCCGGTCGCGATCGGAAAGCTGACCGCGCGCCAGCGGACCTGGGTTCCGGCGATGGTCCCGTGGCGCGCCACCGAGGACGGCGAGGTCACCGCTGACGCGATCGATTGGTATGAGCGCTTCGCCCGCGGCAAGCCCGGGGTGATCGTCGTCGAAGCGACCGGGATCCGCGACGTGCCGAGCGGGCCGCTCTTGCGCATCGGGCACGATCGGTTCATCCCGGGTCTCAAGCGGCTCGTCGACGCGGTGCGGGCGGCGAGCGGCGGCGAGACGCTGGTCTTTCTCCAGATCATCGATTTTCTCGCGATAAGGCGGCGGCCGGAGAAGAGCGCGTTCTTCGGGCGGTACCTGATGCTCGGCGAGACCCATCGCGAGGCCTTGGCGCGTATCCGTGGCGAGGAGCGGTGGCTGTCGGCGCCGGAAGACGAGGTGCGCGCCGCGCTCGCCGCGCTCGACGACGAGCGGCTGTCCGAAGTGCTCGATGCGCGCGAGCTCGAGTCGCTCGAGCGCGGCTATCGCGAGCGGGTCACCGATCTGCACCTGCCGCACGTGCGCGAGCTGCCGCGGGTTTTGCCGGGGCTGTTCGCCGACGCGGCCGAGCGCGCGTTCACCGCCGGCTTCGACGGCGTCGAGCTGCACTACGCCCACGCGTACACCATGGCCTCGTTCCTCTCGGCGCTCAACACCCGCTCCGACGGCTATGGCGGTGCGCGCGAGCAGCGGGTGCGCCTGCCGCTCGAGGTGATCGCCAAGGTGCGGGCGCGGGTCGGCGATCGCACGGTCGGCCTGCGCTATCTCTCCGACGAGGTCATCGAGGGCGGTAACCGCGTCGACGACGCGGTCTGGTTCGGGGTGAAGTTCGCGGAGGCCGGCGTCGACTTCCTCTCGCTCTCCAAGGGCGGCAAGTTCGACGACGCGCGACAGCCGAAAGTGGGCGAAGCCGCCTATCCGTACACCGGCCCGAGCGGCTACGAGTGCATGCCGACCGTGATCTCCGACGCGCGGGGGCCATTCGGGCGCAA